>JASEHG010000001.1 GCA_030018855.1 Candidatus Brocadiaceae bacterium | reverse complement strand
CCCACATCGCAGGGCCCTGTGGCTATCCACCCTGGCAAAGCCTATGTCCTTGTAGGGGAGGTCCTTGAGGTGCTTCAGGGCCTCCGCCAGGGAGACCTTCCCCTTTTGGACCTTACTAAGCAAGTCCTTTATATCATCTATGTCCATTACGCCCAACTCCTGAGATTCTTCGCTTCGCTCAGAATGACATCAGATAGAAGAGTCTCTTTACGCCGCGGCCTCCACCTCCAGGGAGGCAAGCTCTCCTTCCAGATATTTATAGTAGGCCAGGCCCGCCACAATGGCGGCATTGTCTGTACAGAGTGCGGGAGGAGGGAAGTACGGCCTGATATGACGTCCTTCCAGGGCCAGTGAGAGTCTTTTCCTGAGTCTAGAGTTAGAGGCTACACCCCCCCCGAGGGCCACTCCCTTTACGGGGTATTTTCTCAAGGCCAGGAGGGTCTTTTCAACCAGGACGTCCACCACGGCCTCCTGGAAGCTGGCCGCAAGGTCAGCCAGTTCTTTTCGGGGTAGGGGCACGTTGCAACGTGCCCCTACTAGTCCCTGGTAATGGTAAAGTACGGCAGTCTTTAGTCCGCTGAAGCTGAAGTCCAGAGAGCCAGGCTCCAGGTAAGAGCGGGGGAAGGGTACACGTGCGGGGTCTCCTTCTCTGGCAATGCTGTCAATGGCTGGGCCGCCTGGATAACCCAGGCCGAGCAGTTTGGCCACCTTATCAAAGGCCTCTCCTGCGGCATCGTCAAGGGTGGCCCCTAGTAGTTCGTGCCGGGTCTCTTTACTGCTCAGGAAGAGGCTGGTGTGCCCCCCTGAGACTACCAGACTGAGACAGGGGAATTCCATAGCCTTGCCATGTTCTAGTTTAGCCGCAAAGATATGGGCGTGGAGGTGGTGCACCGCTATTAAAGGTATCTTGAGTGTCCAGGCCAGTGCCTTGGCCGCAGTTACCCCTATGAGGAGTGCCCCAATGAGGCCGGGGGTGGTGGTTACTGCTACTGCGTCCAGGTCGTTCAGGGTTATCCCTGCGGTCTTCATGGCCTCGTCCAGGATGGGGAGGAGGGACTCCAGGTGGGCACGGCAGGCTATCTCTGGTACCACTCCTCCATACTTTAGATGGAGTCTCTCCTGAGTGCTGACGAGGTTGGAACGGACGGAGAGTCCATCTTCTACTACTGCGACGGAAGTCTCGTCGCAAGAGGTCTCAATGCCCAGGATTAACATCTTTTAGTCGGGGCGATTCATGAATTGCCTCTACAGAGCTAAGGAGATACAAAGAAAATTTTCCCTCTTTTATAATTTCAATGGCCCGATGGAGTTGGAGGTCTACAAATGTATCCTCCTGGGGTAATTGTTCTCCAGTTTGACTGGTAATGTTCACCTTGCTAAGGTACTCGTGGAGTGACTTGGTCTCGGCAGGGGTTAGTTCCACCTTTACGTCCGGCTCTATACCGATGTGGTCAATGGATTTACCTGAGGGGGTGTAGTACAAGGCGGTGGTGAGCTTCAAGGCACAATGCTCCTCTTCCACCCCGATGAGGCTTTGGACCGAGCCTTTTCCAAAGGTCTTGGTGCCCACAATGAGTCCGCGTTTGTAGTCCTGTATTGCACCGGCCACTATCTCTGCTGCGCTGGCGCTTCCATTATTTACCAGGATTACAAGGGGGAGGTCTGAATAGGTACCGCCTTCCGTAGCTAAGTAGACCTGATTTTGTTCTTCTTCCCTCCCTTTAGTGGATACTATAACTCCCTGGGAGAGGAATCTATCCGATACCGCTACGGCCATGTTTAACAGTCCCCCAGGGTTGAAGCGCAGGTCAAGGATAAGGGCCTTCATCCCTTTACCCATAAGCTCATTAACGGCCTTGTCCATCTCCTCCAGGGTATTATCCTGGAAGCTGGTAAGGGCCATGTAACCTATCTTTGCCTCCTCGTCCAGTATCCTGGCGCCCCGTATGCAGTGGACCTGGATAATGTCCCGGACGATGACAATATCTACCGCTTGTGTCTCTCCCTGGTGGACTACAGTGATGGTTACGCCTGTGCTAGGTTCTCCCCTGAGACGCCTGACGGCGTCTCTGAGGCTCATGTTCTCAGTAGACGTCCCTTCAATCTTTATTATCCTGTCCCCCACCATTACCCCAGCCCTAAAGGCAGGACTGTCCAGGATAGGGCTGATGACGTAGAGGACACCGTCCCGGATGACAACCTCAATGCCCAGTCCCCCGAACTTTCCCTCTGTCTCTACCTTCAGTTCTTCCAGTTCCTCGGGGCCAAAGAATTGGCTGTAAGGGTCTAACCCCTCCAGCATACCCCTGTAAGCCCCCTGAAAGAGTTCCGGGAGTTTTATGTCCTTTACGTATTTCTCCTGGATGAGTTTTACTACCCTTACGAACTCCTCATAATTCTTGTAATACTCGTCGTATGATGGTAGGGGTGGGGGTCCGCCTGGGGCGGATGCCACTTCTTCTGCAAGACAAGGGGAGGAGAGGAGGAATAAGAGGGCTACTATGAGGGGGAGTATATTAAGTGCCATGGGTTTTGTATTGTTTATACAGAACATCCCTATCTATCCTATCAAGAAATTTAAGATTGGAAATTGGAAATTTTAATCCGCCTAAGGCGGACCAATCTTCATTTTACAATTACGCCTTTTATTTCCTACCATAGGCCCTGAGGGCGGCCTGGAGGATGTCGTCTGGGGTCAGGTGGTACTCCTTAAAGAGGAGTTCCGGGTCTCCCGACTGACCGAAACGGTTATCAATACCTACTGCCTCCATAGGCACCGGGTATTCCCTGGCCAGGGCGAGGGCCACAGCGGAGCTTAACCCTCCCTCAAGGACGTGCTGTTCTGCGGTTACCACCGCACCGGTCCTCCTGGCATACGTCACCAGGGTCTTTCGGTCTAAGGGTTTAATGGTATGGAGATTGATTACGGTGGCCTCTATCCCTCGTGCGGATAAGTCCTCTGCGGCCTTCAGGGCATTAGGTACCATAATACCACAGGCCGCTATGGTCACGTCCTTGCCTTCCCTGAGGACATTGGCCTTTCCTATCTCAAATGGGGTACTCTCCTCTGTAATCACAGGAGAGGGGGATCTGCCCAATCTAATGTAAACAGGCCCCTGGTGGTCTACCACTGCCTTTATGGCCTTCCTGGTCTCAATAGAGTCGCAAGGTTCTATTACCGTCATGGTGGGGATGGAGGACATGAGGGCAAAGTCTTCTATACTTTGATGTGAAGAACCATCTGCCCCTACCGCCACTCCTCCATGAGTGGCCGCTATCTTTACGTTGAGGCCGCTGTAGCATATGGTACTCCTCACCTGTTCCCAGGCCCTCCCGGTGGCGAAGATACAGAAGGTGCTGACAAAGGGTATCTTGCCGCAGGTAGCCAACCCTGCCGCCGTATTCATCATATTTGCCTCGGCAACACCCATGTCAAAGAAGCGTTCAGGGAACTTCTTGCCGAATTTCAGGGTAGTAGTGGATTTGGCAAGGTCTGCGTCAAGTACTACTATGTTCTTGTTTGTCTCGCCCAGTTCCAGGAGGGCCTGTCCATAGGCATCCCGGGTGGCCTCTTTTTTAACTGGCTGTTGTTGCTGTTTTGGAGTAGTTACTGTCATCGTATTATCTTCCTAGAGTTTCCGCAGGCTAAAGCCTGCGGCTACTATACCAGTTCTGCCAGGGCCTTTTCTGCCTGTTCAGGGGTGGGGGCCTTGCCGTGCCAGTCCACCTGATTCTCCATGAAAGAGACCCCTTTACCCTTTACGGTTTTGGCAATAATTATGGTAGGCTTACCTTTTATGGCCTCGGCCCGGTCGTAGGCCTCCAGTATTTGGGCCATGTTGTGCCCGTCAATATGTATTACATGCCACCCAAAGGCATCCCACTTCTCAAGGAGGGGGAGGGGGGACATGACGTCGTGGATGGGGCCGTCTATCTGGAGGCCGTTGTTGTCCAGTATGGCGCAGAGGTTATCCAGTTTGTAATGCCCTGCGGCCATGGCCGCCTCCCAGACCTGACCTTCTTCTACCTCGCCATCTCCCAGCATGACATAAACCCTGTAGTCCAGGCCATCTATCCTTGCGGCCATAGCCATACCTGCGCCTGCCGATAGACCATGGCCCAGAGAACCACTGGATATCTCTATCCCCGGGGTCCGCTTCATATCAGGATGCCCCTGGAGGCGGCTCCCGAACTGACGTAGTGTGTCTAGCTCACTTATGGGGAAGTAGCCCATCTCAGCCAGGATGGCATAAAGGGCCGGGCAACCGTGACCCTTGGAGAGGACGAACCTGTCCCTCTCAGTCCATTTGGGGTTTTTGGGGTCGTGTCTGAGTTTCCCATAATAGAGGGCCACAAGGAGGTCTGTGGCAGAGAGAGACCCCCCTGGGTGACCAGAACCAGCCTTGGCCAGCATGCGGATAATGTGGCGGCGTATCTCTTTGGCCTTGGTCTGGAGTTCTTGAGTGGTGGGCCTGGTGTTCAATGTGCCTTTTAGTTAGTCTTGCCTTTTAATAGCAGCTATGACGCATCTTTCAAAAGTGGGCAGAGGCGGGATTGAACCGCCGACACCAGGATTTTCAGTCCTGTGCTCTACCAGCTGAGCTATCTGCCCATAGAATAGAAACTTACGATAGAATTATAGTAGTAGCTCCACCCTTTGTCAAGGTCTTTTTACCCAGACGGCTGAGGAGTTCCTCTTTGTCCTTATCCATCTGGGCCTTCAGGGCTTCTGCGCTGGTAAATTTTAGCTCTCCTCGGAGCTTGTAGACAAATTTGACCTCCAGTACCTCCCCGTAGAGGTCTTTGTCAAAATCAATAATGTATACCTCGGTGGTCGTCTCACCCCCTGGCCTCTCAAAGGTGGGCCTTGTGCCAATATTGGTGAGGGAGAGGTAATCCTTACCATTTATAGTTACCCATGTGGCGTACACGCCGTCAGGGGGTTTTATCTCGTGATGGAGGTCAAGGTTTGCCGTGGGATAGCCCAAACCCTTACCCCTCCCGCTCCCGCGGACTACCGTACCAAGGATAGAAACGGCTCTCCCTAACATCCCCTCTGCAGTCTCCAGCTCTCCCATCAGGATGGCCTCCCTGATACTGGTACTACTAATAATATCTCCTTTAAACTTTACGGGGGGACAGGTACGAAGCTGGAACCCGTAACGCTGGGAAAGCCTGGAGGCCAGGGAAAAATCTCCGCCCTTATCTTTTCCGAAACGGAAATTAAAACCCATTACCCACCCCTTTGTGCCCAACCAACCGACAATTAACCGACTTACAAAATCCTCTGCCTCCAGGCTGGCCACCTCATTAAAGTCAAGGACTACGGCAAGGTCTACCCCGAGGCGTTGAAAGAACACCAATCTATGTTCCAGAGAGGTAATAAAACTAAGTGGGCTTCCGCTTAATATACCCTTGGGGTGTCTTTCAAAGGTTATTACTATGGACTCACCCCCCCTCTCAGCCGCCCAATCCCTGGTCTCCTGGATAATCTTCTGGTGGCCAAGGTGTACGCCGTCAAACCCCCCCACGGTGATTACGGGCCAGTGAAGTTTATTGGGCAGGGGTTTTATGCCATAAAGGACGTCCATTTTCAGTAGTCAGCTGTCAGTAATCAGCTATCAATAATCTTGCTGACTACTGACTGCTGACCTTCCCTACATATTTGCCTTGGTCAACTTGCCTTTCTCCCTTAAGGCATCAACCCACTCCTTGAGGAAGGTCTGTTGTTTCTCTGTAAGGTATCTCCTGAGGAGTTTTTTCTTGTCCTCATCAAATTTACTCTTCTCCGCCTCTTTCCGGCCGGCCAGCCATATAATGTAGCAGGCCTTTTTCCCGGCCTCCTCAGCTACTACGGCTACCTCCTTTGTTGGGGGTCCGCCTGGGACAGATGCTACCTCCTTGAGGCTGAAGGCCCTCTGCACCAGGTTGGGCACGTCGGCATCCAGAGACTTTAAGTAGCGATAGGCCCTGCCTTCCACTACCTCTGTCCTGGCAAAGAATTCGGTCTCTCCCTTCTGGTAAATAAGCCCCCTGTTTTCTCCTCTCAGTTTCTTGCCCTCTTCTTCCAGGAACTTAAGCCCTTCTTCCAGGGATTTATTCCTTATCCTGTCCGCCGCGGCGTCTGCAAGTTCTTTTGCCCTCTGGAGGGCCTTCTCCTCCCTCAGGTCCTTTTCTACCTTCTCCTTAATCTCTTCCAGGGGTGGGGGAGAGGCCTCCTTCCTGGAGACTACCTGGAATATATACTTCCCGACCGGTGCATCCTGGGGAGGGCTGGGGTCAAAGGCCTCCCTCTCAAAGGCCTGCTTGGCCAGGTCTTCTGCCTCTCTTATAACCTTCTCGGACTCTTCCCTGCCAAAGTAATCAGTCTCTTTATAGAAAAGGCCCAACTTCTGGGCTATGGTGGAGAAACTTAGACGTTCCGCCTTCCCCAGACTCTCGTAAATCTCCTCATCTGCCTGGCTGATAAGTTTGTTGACCAGTTCCTTTGACTTCTCCCTCTTGAGAGAATCCTTTATCTCCCCTCGCACCTCTTCCAGTGACTTATAAGCAGGAGGTGGTTCCTTTCCTTCTTCTTTGGCCTTCTCTGGTTTCTGTACCTTATAACGTCTTTCCTTATTATCTTCGTAGTAAGATTTTACCTCCTCCTCGGACACGGAGACCCTATCCTCCAGGTCCCTGTACCGGGCCATAACATACTCAATCTTTACCTTCTCAGTCTCCTTATACCCTGGTTCACCCCGTGGAGGGTTAGGCAGGTTATCCTTGTGGGCGTTATAGAAAGAGCCAATCTCCTCCGGGCTTACTTGCACGTGGTCCACCAGGTCACCAGCCCTCAGGGCCAGGTATTGCACCTTGACCTCTTCATTCTCCCTTGCGTATCTCTGCCAGGCCTCTTCGTTGGTAATCTTTATCCCGCTGGCAATGAGGGTGCTCATCTTTTCTACGAGGATGGCCTCCCTGAAGGTCCTCCAGAGCTGGTCTTCGTTAATGCTGTAGGTCTGACAGAGGGCCTGTATTAACTGGGACTGCGGTGGTAATCCGCCCCTGTGACTCATGGTAAGAAAGGCCATGCTTTGCAGTCTCTCCATAATCTCCTCATCGCTTACGGCAATCCCCATCTTCTCGGCCTGTCTGGACATGACCATTTGTTCCCAGACTATCTTACCAATGGGCAGGTTCCCCTCCCTGAGGAAGACCCTGTGCCAGCGGTTCATGGCGTCGCCGTACTCCTCCTGATATATCTTTTCGCCCAGGATAGACCCTATTGGCTTCCTGGGGATTAAATAGGAGGCCGAGTACCCGATACCCCAGGCCGCCATGGCAAAGACCATGATTATATAAACCCTCTTCTTTTGACTCCTCAACCAAGCAAGCATGTAACCGGGCTCCTTTTAGAACGGTTTTCGGTTGTCAGTCTTCAGTTATCAGTCTTTGGTCTTCCGATTGCTAACCCACCTAAGGCAGGCAGTTGACCAATTCTCATTTTTACCACCTATTAACCCTTTTTGCAAGTACGCCTTTCAAAGTAGACAACGTACAGTAGACAGTAGGTAGGAAAAACTGTTATACTGCCCGCTGTTTACTGACTACTGTCCGCAGGCTAAAGCCTGCGACTACGCTACTGGACTGGCTACGTAATTATGATATACATCGCCTTTCTCTGGCACTTTCACCAGCCTTTTTATAAGGACCTCAGTACGGGGGAGTACCTCCTGCCCTGGGTGAGGTTCCATGCCATTAAGGACTACATAGGCATGGGGCTTATACTGAAGGAATTTCCAGAAATCCGGCAGAATTTCAATTTCGTTCCGTGCCTGCTCGTCCAACTGGAGGAGTATGCCCAGGGGAAGGCCAGGGACAAGTTCCAGAAACTCAGTGAATTGGAACCCAGTGAACTGCTGGAAAAGGACGCCCTCTTCCTTATAGACAACTTCTTCTCTGCCAACTGGGAACGGATGATAGAGCCGTATCCCCGCTACAGGGAACTCCTCAGGAAACGGGCCTTCGGGAAAAAGACCGCAGATAGTGCAATAAGAGACTTTAGCCACAGAGACCTCAGAGACCTCCAGGTATGGGCCAACCTCACCTGGTTCCACCCCCTGGTGGTAGAGGGAGATAGAGACCTCCAGTCCCTCTTCCAAAAGGGCCATGGCTTCTCACAGGAAGAAAAGCGGATGGTACTGGCTAAACAGACTGAGGTCATAGACAGGATAATAAAGTTGCACAGAGGACTGGAGGCCTCCGGGCAGACAGAGACCACCACCAGCCCCTTCTACCATGCCATCCTCCCCCTCCTCTGCGAACCCAGGACGGCCCAGCAGGCCCTGCCGCAACTCCCCCTGCCCCGGAGGAGGCTGGAGGCCGGAGAGGATGCGGTCGCCCAGGTGCAGAAGGCGGTGGAGACCCATGAGAGGTTCTTCGGCCGTAGACCAAAGGGCCTCTGGCCCTCGGAGGGGGCCGTCAGTCCGCATCTCGTACCCATCCTGAACGGGGCCGGCCTCAAGTGGATGGCCTCGGATGAAGACATCCTGGCCAGGACGCTACATACCACCTTTGGCCGTGACCACCAGGGGCGGGTGAATCAACCCCAGACCCTGTATAAACCCTACCGCCTGGAATACGAGGGGGCTCAGACCCAGATAATCTTCCGTGACCACCGCCTCTCTGACCTCATCGGTTTTGAGTACCAGAGGTACAGCCCTCATGCCGCAGTAGAAGACTTTCTAGGGAGGATTGCGCCGGGCAGGGGCGAGCGGCCCCTCCTTGTAAGCGTAATCCTGGATGGAGAGAACGCATGGGAGTTCTATCCTCATAATGGGCTAGACTTTCTGAGAGAACTCTACAGGGGGATTTCCCGACAAAGAGGGATTGAGACGACGAGGGTGAGCGACTACCTGGAGAGGCATCCCCCCCAGGATACCTTGCGAGACCTTTACGCCGGTTCGTGGATAAACCATAACCTGGCCACGTGGGTAGGCCACGCAGAAAAGAACCGGGCCTGGGAGTACGTGGCGGAGACCAGGGACTTCTTGAAGAAGCGGCCGGACCTGGGCGTGAACCATAAGGAACTGGCCCAGGAGTGCATATACATCAGTGAGGGGAGTGACTGGTACTGGTGGTACGGGGACGACCACTCCTCGGCCTACGACGAAGTCTTTGACAGACTCTTCCGCACCCACCTGAAGAACGTATATAAATTTAGCGCATCCGAAAGCCCCAGGTCACTTGACCTCCCCATAATCCAACTCGGCAAGAAGAGACCCTACACCACACCCAAAGGTTTCCTAAAGGTGCGGCTGGATGGACGCGTGAGCAGTTTCTTTGAGTGGGTGGCGGCGGGTTATTACAGGGCCTCCAGAGATACCCCGGTAATGCACAGGGCCTCCGGGGGGATTATTAGAGGGGTGTATTTTGGCTTTGATGAAGAGAACTTCTTCCTACGGCTAGACTTTGAAGAAGGGGCCCTGAGTCGTTTCTCAACACGCGACCGCCTGGCCGTAATCTTCCTCCTCCCCGCAGAGGTCAGGCTCCAGGTGACCGGAGCACCACAGCCCATAAAGGGCCTGGAAGTCATCAAGAAAGGTGAAACCACCCCTAGGATAGTACCGGAGGCAGTAGCGGCCGTAGAGGTGCTGGAACTCAGATGCCCCTTCCAGGAGCTTGGCCTTTCCCCTGGAGAAAATGCCGAATTTCTGGTAGAGATAGAGCGGGAGGGACAGGTAACGGAGAGACTGCCAGACCACTTTCCCTTCGCCTTCACCACCCCTACCAGGGACTTTGAGAGGATATTCTGGCAGGTGTGAGGCAAGGAGACAGTAGACAGTAGACAGGGGTATCACTATCCCTGTATGCTGTCTACTGTTTGCCGTCTACTGAAAAAGGAGACTCTATGCCTGAACTAAGAAAAGAACCCGTATCTGGGAGATGGGTAATCATTGCCACAGAAAGGGCCCTCAGGCCCTCTGATTTTATCACCGCCCCTTCCGCTATAAAGGGTAACTTCTGCCCCTTCTGCGCGGGGAACGAGGACAAGACCCCGCCAGAGATTATGGCCTACAGGGAGCGCGGAAGCAGCCCTAATTCCAGGGGATGGAGGGTAAGGGTGGTGCCAAACAAATTCCCCGCCCTCAAGATAGAAGGCGAACTCAGCAAGCGCGGAGACGGCATTTATGACCTTATGAACGGTATAGGCGCCCACGAGGTAATAATAGAATGCCCCCAGCACGTCATCTCCCTCACAGACCTGGAACCTCGCTACATCCAGGAGGTAATCTGGACCTACAGGGACAGGTTGGTTGACCTGAAGAAGGACAAGAGGATGATATACGGTATGCTCTTCAAGAACGTGGGGGCCACGGCCGGGGCCAGCCTTGAGCATACCCATACCCAGCTCATCGTTACCCCTATTGTCCCCCTCGTGGTAGCCACGGAAATGGAAGGCAGTCTCGCCTTCTACAAGTACAGGGGAAGATGCCTCTTCTGCGACATGATGAGACAGGAGATATCTACGGCCAGCCGAATAGTATTAGACGGCACCTACTTCTGCACCTTTACCCCCTATGCCTCCAGGTTCCCTTTTGAACTGTGGATACTACCCAAGAACCATTCTTCCCATTTTGAGAACATCCAGAAGTTTGAGGTAGAAGAACTGGCAGAGACCCTGTGGACTGCCCTGGCCAAGCTGGAAGGCAGTCTTGAGCAACCCCCCTACAACTTCATCATCCACACCAGTCCCTTTGACCACCCGGAACTGGATTATTACCACTGGCACATAGAGATAATCCCCAGACTCACCAGGGTGGCAGGTTTTGAGTGGGGTACTGGATTCTACATCAACCCCGTGCCCCCAGAGAATGCGGCAGAATATCTTAGACAGGTAAAACCAACTAAAAAACAGTAGGCAGTAAGGAGTAAGAAGTAAGCAGAAAGCAGTGCCTTCTGCTTACTATCTACTGCTGGTTTTGGAGGAACTTAAAATATGAGTCAGAAGCTCAATATCGTCTATATATCCCCAGAGATAGACCCATTTGCAAGGACCGGCGGGTTGGGAGACGTCCTGGGCGCACTACCCAAGAGTGTAGCAAAACTGGGCCACAAGGTCTGCCTCTTTATGCCCCTCTACAAACAGGTCAACCGCAAGGAATTCTCCCTGTCTCCTACCAAGATTACCATCGCCGTACCCATGCCCAACAAGACCTCTATCGGGCTTGTCTATTCCTCCTATATGCCCGACACGCGTATACCAGTGTACTTTATTGAAAACGCAGAGTACTTTGAAAGGGCTGAGCCTTACAAAGACCCCGCCACGGGGCTTGACTACAAGGATAACTGCGAGAGGTTTGCATTCTTCTCCAAGGCGGTACTGGAGACCATTAAGGCCCTGGGCCTGACCCCCGACGTCCTCCACGCCAATGACTGGCAGTCCGCCCTGGCCCCGGCCTATTTGAAGACCATCTACCAGGGAGACGCCTCCTTCCGCAATACCCTTACGGTCTTCACCGTCCACAACCTAGCCTACCAGGGTCTATTCCCTAAAGAGGATATGCCCCTGACAGGACTGGACTGGAGTTACTTTAACTGGAAGCAGTTGGAGTACCATGGGAAGCTAAACGTCCTCAAGGCAGGACTGGTCTTCTCTGACCTTATTACTACCGTAAGCAGACGCTACGCCCAGGAGATACAGAGCCAGGAGTTCGGCCGCGGCCTGGATGGCGTCCTCCAGGAGCGTTCCAAAGACCTCTTCGGGATAGTAAACGGCGTGGACTACAACACCTGGAATCCAGACAAGGACAAACTCATCCCCTCCAGATACAGCCCTAAAAACCTGAAGGGGAAAAGGGCCTGCAAGAGACACCTCCAGAAGAAGTGCGGACTCAAAGAGAGGGAGGACGTACCGGTAATAGGATGGATAGGGAGGTTGGCTGAACAGAAAGGGGTGGACCTGCTCCTGGAAGGGTGGGAGGAGCTAATGGGACTAGACCTGGAGCTAGTCCTCCTGGGGAAGGGAGACCAGCCTTACGAAGAGGCCCTGAAGTCCAGGGTCTCCAGGTATCCAGGAAAGGCATCAATAAACATTGGCTTTGATAACCGCCTCTCCCACGAGATAGAGGCCGGCTCAGACATGTTCCTCATGCCTTCTAAATTTGAGCCCTGCGGCCTCAACCAGCTTTACAGCCTCAAATATGGTACGGTACCCATCGTAAGGCGAACGGGGGGACTGGTGGATACGGTGGACGAGCAAGTAGGGTTCACCTTTGACTCCAGTAATACCTCGGAAATGATTAGTACAATCAAGCGGGCACTGGAGGCCTACCGCAACACCACCCAGTGGACCGAACTCGTGAGGCGGGGTATGCTCCAGGACTGGTCCTGGGATAAGAGTGCAAGAGAGTACGTTGAGCTTTACCAAAGAAAAAGAGTTTAAAGGTTCAAAAGTTTAAGAGTTTAAGGAAGGCCACCAGATGAACCGCGTAAACCTAATCCTTGCCCTGCATAACCATCAACCGGTCGGCAACTTCCACTGGGTCTTTGAGGAGGTATGCTCCAGGGCCTACGAACCCTTCCTTAAAATCATGGAAAGGTACCCGGACGTACGCCTGGTACTCCATTATTCGGGCGGACTACTTGAGTGGATAAAAACCCACAAGCCCAGGGTCTTTGAGTACATCCATTCCATGGTACGGAAGGGACAGGTAGAACTCCTAGGGGGCGGATTCTACGAACCTATCCTGGTAATGCTCCCAAAGAGAGACAGACTGGGGCAGATACGCTCTTATACCCGGTGGCTTAACACCCACCTGGATGCCGAGGCCAAAGGAATCTGGCTGGCAGAGAGGGTGTGGGAACAGTCCCTGGTAAGCTCCCTCAGGGAGGCAGGGGTGGAGTACACGGTGGTGGACGACTCCCACTTCAGGCACGCAGGACTGGAGGAGAAAGAGCTGGACGGTTACTTCCTCACCGAGGACGAAGGTGAGATACTAAAAATCTTTCCTGGAAGCGAGCGACTCAGGTACTGCATCCCGTTTGAGCATCCAGAAAAGACCGTAGAATACCTCCGCCAGTTTGCACAGCAAAGAGATAATGCCCTCCTGGTATATGCGGATGACGGGGAGAAGTTTGGGAGCTGGCCAAAGACCTATAAGCACGTATATGAAGAGGGCTGGCTGGAACAGTTCTTAGAGACCCTCAGGAGGAATAAGGATTGGATAAGGACTACCACATTCAGAGAGGCAGTGGAGAGATTGCCCCACAGGGGCAGGGTCTATCTCCCCGACGCCTCCTACAGGGAGATGATGGAGTGGGCCTTGCCATCCAGGGGTCTCATGGAGTATGAAGAGGTCTCCAGGGCTATGGCCAACCAGCCCTGGGGGCACGTGGCCAGGCAATTCCTCAAAGGGGGCACGTGGAGAAACTTCAGGGTCAAATACCCGGAGGCCCATCAAATGTATGCCAGGATGCTAGAGGTGAGCCAGAAAGTGACAGAAATCTCCCCTGTCCCCTCTTTAGAAAAGGAGGGCAGGGGGGATGCCCAAAAGGAACTCTACCAGGCCCAGTGTAACGACTCCTACTGGCACGGTGTCTTTGGGGGACTGTATCTCCCTCACCTCCGCAGTGCCGTGTACCAGCACCTCCTCCTGGCGGAGTCTCTGTGCGGCTCCAGCACGGGGGCCCACGTAGAGGTCAGGGACTTTGACCTGGATACCCATGAGGAGTTCAAACTCACCAACCCCCTCCTCAATGCCTACTTCAAGCCCGATAGGGGGGGACACCTCTATGAGCTGGACTATAAACCCAGGGGACTGAACCTCCTCAACACCCTTAGTAGAAGGGAGGAGGCCTATCACAAAAAGATCCTTGAGGCAAGACCTCAGACGCACGTAGGAGACGTTAAGAGCATCCATGACATCATTCCCCAGGTAGAAGAGGAACTCAAGCAGAGGCTCCACTACGATGGCTACCTTAAGGAGGGGCTGATAGACCACCTCTTGCCACCCCAGGCCGCCCTGGAGGACTGCCTCCAGGGGAAACTCACTCAACTGGGGGACTCCTTGACTGCACCCTACCAGTGCCGGTTTGAGGAAAGACCCGATGGGGTCAGCTTAAAACTCTATCGCCATTGTACCATCCAGGGGGAAAGGGACTCGTTATTGATAAGGAAGCAGGTGGATTTAGACGGCCTGACTCCCAGCCTGAACATTGCTTACAGCCTGGCTAATATCTCTAAAAAGGAGATTGTGTGTAACTTCGGTGTAGAATTTAACCTCTCCATGTCGGCAGGGGAGGCAGAGGGGAGGTACTACTTACTGGACGACGAGGACAGAGTGGGGCACCTCGCCATCTCTGAGAGTTTTTCCCAAAAGAAAAAGGTCTTTCTGGTGGACGAGCACCTAGGCCTGAGGGTATCCCTCGGGTGGGACAAGGAGGCTGAACTATGGCTGATGCCCCTCATGACCGTATCCCAGAGCGAATCGGGCTTTGAAAAGGTGTACCAGGGTTCTACCGTCCTCCCACTGTGGCAACTCTCTATGCGGCCAGGGGATAGATGGGAGTTACGTATAAAAGGGGACGTAGAGGAACTAGCCCTGTAGGGGCAATTCCCGCCTGAGGCGTCCTCCCGAGGCGGACTTTCAACAGGATTTTCAACATGGATTGCCTCTACAGTTATACGAACACACAAAAGTAAATGCTTGAAGGAACGGACAAAGTAAAATATACTTGATTTAGGCGGCAATGCCGCCCTACAAAAAAAGCGTAAGGTTAAGGGTCTGGCCATGAAATTAGTAGAATTATATCCCGCACGAAAAGAAGTAATCTCCAACATACAGAGAATAATCTCTTCCAGCCTTAATTTAAGAGACATTTACGTCTCAGTCGTAAATGAATTAAAAAAGGTAATGGCCTTTGACAGGGTCAGCATCTCTGTTCCCACGGAGGGGGATAACCATGCCGTTACCTTTGTGGCCTCCGCAACCAACACTATCAATGTCCTTGAGGAGGGGAAGCCCTACCCCTTGGAGGGGAGTCTCCTGGAGCGAATCCTGCTTACGGGAGAGCCTATCATAGTAGAAGACACTAAAAGTGGTAGCCACAGTACTAACGGCCTCTTTTATAAGACAGGGATACGGTCTCGCCTGGGATATCCCCTGAAGGTAAGGGGGAGAGTCATAGGTAGCATTAATTTCAGCAGCATGGAGCCACACCATTTCTCTACGACCCAATTTCCCCTGTTAGAGGAGATATGCCCCCAACTTGCCATGATAACGGAGAATACCCTCCTCTTTGAGAAGATCACGCTCTCTGAAGAAAGATACAAAAATCTTTATAACAATGCCAGACTTGCAGAAGAACAGTTACGTCGGGAGAAGGAGAAACTTGACTACGTTGTAGACGTACTCGGGATAGGCCTCTGCCTCATGGACAGGGGCATGAACATCCTCTGGGCCAATGCAAACCTCCCGAAGGTATGGGGTTTGACCGAACTGCCCAAAGGGGCCAGATGCAAGGACGTCTTTCAATGCGCCGAGGCTTACTGCCCGGTAGCCAGGGCCTTTGAGAGTGCCGCGGGCCGTTATAGAGAGATAAAGACGGTGGTCAAGGAAGGCAGGAGACGATACATTGAGAATACTGCCATCCCCATCCGGGACGAGCAGGGGGAGTTGGGCCACGTGCTGGTCCTCTCACGAGACATCACACAGAGGGAAAAGAGGCTCAGGCAACTCTCCCTCCTCAGGGAACTGGGGCAGGCCCTCCACGAGACGCTTAACATAGAAAAACTCCTCAACCTCATCCTCACCAGCGTTACGGCCGGACAGGCCCTGGCCTTTAACCGGGCATTCCTGTTCCTGGTGGACGAGGAGAAGAGGTCAGTCTATGGCAAGGCCGCCGTAGGCCCCTCCAGCGGAGAAGAGGCCGCCAGGGTATGGCAAGACGTCTCTCAGAGATACCCCACCCTGGAAGAACTCCTCAAGGAGGTAATGGAGAGGGAGCCACTGGACTCACCACTCAACGTAAAGACCCGTTTACTGGTCTATCCCCTGAACAAGGAGGAGGAGATAGTGGTGAGGTGCGTCAAGGAGATGCGTTCCCAGGTAGTAAAAGAGGCGGCTACTGACCCTAGGGTAACGAGGGAGTTCCGGGAATTCCTTGGCTCTAAGGAATTCGTCTGCATCCCCCTTGTAGTAAAAGGGAGGGCCGTAGGGGTAATAGTGGCGGACAATCCCTACAGCAGGGAACCCATCACTGAGGACCACGTCCAACTGCTAAACATCTTTGCAGGGCAGGCGGCCCTTGCAATGGAAAACGCCGAGACTTACAAATCCCTGGAAGAAAAGATAGAGCAACTCAGGGAGACTCAGGAGAGGCTCTGCCGCTCGGAGCGACTCGTGGCCATGGGCGAGATATCCACCTATATTGCCCACGAGATCCGTAACCCCCTGGTGACCATCGGGGGTTTTGCACGCAGTATAGAAAAGACCAAACCAGAAGAGGAGGACGTGGCTACAGCCGCCAGGATTATAGTAGAAGAGGTCAGCAGGCTGGAAAAGATATTGGGCAACATAAAGGACTTCAGCAAGCCCCAGGAGCCAAGAAAGGTCCGTGTGGACATAAACACCTTGTTGGAAGATACCTGTTGTCTAACGGAGGGATACCTGAGAGAGAGGGGGATAAACCTGATAAAGAACTTCTCCCCCGGCCTGCCTCCTACCTTCCTGGACCCTGCCCAGATAAAACAGGTACTCCTAAACCTTATAAAGAATGCGGTAGAATCTATGGAAGAAGGTGGTACCCTCACCGTCCAGTCTACTCGGGAAGAACAGTACATAAGGACGGATATCTCGGATACGGGGCAGGGTATGGCCCCGGAGGTGATAGAAAAGATATTCACCCCCTTCTTCACCACCAAGACCTCTGGGACCGGTGTGGGACTGGTGGTAAGCCATAAGATTGTAGATGACCATGATGGGAAGCTCAGGGTCTCAAGCGTCCAGGGAAGGGGCAGTACCTTCTCAGTGCTCCTCCCCATCACAGAGTAGCTAGGGCAATTCATGTTGAAAATCCTGAAAGTCCGCCTCGGGAGGACGCCTCAGGCGGGAATTGCCCCTACAAGAGTTAGGCTGTGTTTACGACAGAAGTCAAAGAGAGGACAAGACCATGACAAGCATACTGGTAGTGGAAGACGAAAAGAACCAGGCCCTTCTTTACAGAAATGAACTCTCTGCGGAAGGTTACAGTGTCTCAGTAGCCAGAGACGGCAGGGAGGCGGTAACGATGGCAAAGCTCAACCCCCCTGACCTCCTGGTACTGGACATAAACATGCCTGGGATGGATGGCATAGAGGCCATGGGGAAGATCCTGGGAGAGAACAACAGGATTCCTATAGTTATCAACACCGCCTATTCCAGCTTCAAGGACAACTTTATGACGTGGTCGGCCGATGCCTACATAGTAAAATCCGCAGACCTGACCGAACTGAAGAAGGCGATAAAAGAAATCCTGGAGAGAAGAAAGGCACAGTAAACACTAGGCACTAGACACTATGTACTGGGGACTAAAAGGTGGAATTTCTGCATAGTGCATAGTGTATAGTGCTTAGTACTCAGTGTCTTCAAGAAGGCGTAAATGATTGCAACTAACAACGAACTATTAAAGCGGATACTGGTAATGATACTGGCAGGAGGGGAGGGGCAACGCCTCTATCCCCTCACCAAAGATAGGGCCAAACCGGCCGTCCCCTTTGGGGGTATCTACAGGATTGTTGATTTCAGCCTCAGTAATTGTCTAAACTCGGGTCTCCATAAGGTAGTAATCCTCACCCAGTACAAGTCTCTCTCCCTGGACCGCCATATCCGCATGGGCTGGTGGAACCTCTTCAATTGCCAGCTAGACGAGTACGTAGAGATAATACCACCACAGATGAGGGTATCAGACCAGTGGTACAGGGGCACTGCCGATGCCATCTACCAGAACATATACACCCTGGAGAGGGAACATCCAGAAAAGGTACTCATCCTCGGGGGGGACCATATTTACAAAATGGATTACCGGAAGATGTTACACTATCACATGGAAAAACAGGCAGACCTCACCGTAGGCGCCGTAGAGGCGCCTTTAGAGGAGGCTCACCGCTTTGGCGTCCTCCAGGTGGATGAGCAATACCGTATCCTGGGCTTCCAGGAAAAACCTAAGACGCCCAGGCCAATGCCTTCAGACCCCAACAAGATACTGGCCTCCATGGGCATCTACCTATTCAATACAGAGGTTCTTGTAAGGAGGGTAGTAGAGGATGCCAAAAGACCCACCTCCCACGACTTTGGAAAGGACGTAATCCCTGCCATGGTGGGGAGGGATAAGGTCTTCGCCTACCCCTTTGAGGATGAGAACAAAAAACCCATAAAATACTGGAGGGACATTGGTACGCTGGAGGCCTACTGGGAGGCCAACATGGACCTCTTAGCGGTTGACCCCCTTTTTAACCTTTATGATAAGGACTGGCCCATTCGTACCTTCCAGGAACAATTCCCCCCCGTCAAGACGGTACTGTCTAATGGGGAAATGAGGGGGGTGGCCCTTGATAGCCTCGTCTCCCCGGGTTGTATAATTAGTGGGGCAATGGTAGTACACTCTGTCCTTTCTCCAGACGTGCGGATAGAGATTGGCTCGGAGATAATTGACTCCGTAGTGTTGGAAGGGGTCAGGATTGGCAAGAACGTCAGTATAAAAAGGGCCATTATTGACAAAGGCGTCATAGTCCCGGATAACACCCACATCGGCCACAACCCTGAGGAAGACCATAGACACTTTACCGTTACCGATAAGGGCATAGTGGTCGTGCCCAAGGAGATGCCCTTTATCTAGGAAGAGACAATGGAAACTCAGGAAAAGTCCCCCAGCACCTTTGAGACTACCCCACCACAGCCCTACATAGACCGTGGACCACAGCTGCCCGAACACTATGGAGACGACAAGCTGGTGGCCATGGTCAGAGACCCCTTCTATATCTTCCTCTACTGGGAATTGGAAGGACCCCTTGGCCATCAGGCACGATCATTGTCGGGGCAGATGGAGGATTGGTCCCTCAAGGCATTTTGCCTCTCTGACGGGACTACCACCTCTGTCTCAGTACGGGCCTGGGCCAGGAACTGGTATCTCCAGGTGTCCCCGGCCAGGAGATACCGCTTTGAACTGGGTTATTTTGCGTCCAACGGCACCTTCGTCCCTGTGGTCTACTCAGGAGAGGTAGAGACGCCGAGGGGCCGTCCTGCAGAAGACCTCAGCCAGACATGGGCCCATTTCTTTAAGGATTTCTCCAGGGGAAAACTCCTGAAAAGACGCCGCAAGGCCCCTTCCAGGCCCAAACAATTACCCACCTCAGGCGAACCCATACCAGGGCTGACACCAGAAATAGTACCCCAGCCTGCCAGCTCCGTATCTTACTGGCATGGGGCCAGCCCTGAGGTGCTTAAAAAAGAGTATATCTTTAAGCCCTGAGGGGCCTTTGAACCCCTGAGACTTTGAACCCTTGAACTTTTAAACCTTTGAACCCTATGGTTTCAGGATATCTGGCCTTAGTCCTCAACGCCCACCTCCCTTTCGTGCGTCATCCAGAGCACGAAGAATTCCTGGAGGAGGACTGGTTCTACGAGGCCGTTGTAGAGACATATATCCCCCTTATCAGGGTATTCAGTGGTCTCCTTGAGGCAGGCAGGCCAGAAAGAGGCATAAACTTCGGGATTACCATAGCCCTCAGCCCGCCCCTTTGCGAGATGCTGGCCGACAGCCTCCTTCAAGACCGCTGTCTACGCTATGTCCACAAACGTATAGAGCTTATGGAAAGGGAGGTGCACCGTACCAGAAACACCCCCTTCTATGAGACGGCACTGCTTTACCAGGAGAGGTTCAGACAGACCAGGCACCTCTTTGAAGACGTTTACAAGAAGAATCTTATAAACGCCTTCCGCTGGCTTCAAGATGCTGGGGGGGTGGAAATCATGACCTGTGCCGCCACCCACGGCTTTCTCCCCTTGATGTCCACCGACCAGTCCAGGGAGGCCCAAATCAGGGTGGGATGCCAGAACTACGAGAAACACTTTGGCAGGCCCCCCAGAGGCATCTGGCTCCCGGAGTGCGCCTATACACCAGGCACGGAAGTCCTACTGTGCCGGGCAGGAATCCAGTATTTTATACAGGACACCCACGGCATCCTCCATGCCTCCCCACGACCCGTTTACGGCGTCTTTGCCCCAATCGTAACCCCCAGCGGCGTTGCCGCCTTCGGGAGGGACATAGAATCCTCTAAACAGGTCTGGAGTGCCAAGGAGGGATACCCCGGGGACTGGAATTACAGGGAGTTCTACCGTGACCTTGGCTACGACGCAGACTATGAATACATACGACCCTACCTCCACCCTGATGGTATAAAACGGAACCTGGGCATTAAGTATCACAAGATTACCGGCCCGGTCTCCATGGGCGAAAAACAGCCCTACGACCCATACAGGGCGAGGGAGAAGGCCGCAGAACACGCCGGCAATTTCATGTTTAACCGCCAGCACCAGGCCAGATCCCTCAGAGACCACCTGGGCAGACCCCCCGTCATCCTGGCCCCGTACGATGCCGAACTCTTTGGCCACTGGTGGTTTGAAGGACCCGAGTTCCTTGACTTCCTCTTCCGCAAGATAGCCTTTGACCAGAGGGACATATGCACCGTTACCCTTAATCAATACCTGGAGGAAAACCCCGTCCTGCAGCTCTCTACACCCTCCGCCTCTACCTGGGGCGACAAGGGTTACAGCGAGGTATGGCTCAATGCCTCTAACGACTGGATATACCGTCACCTCCACAAGGCAGAAGAGAGGATGCTGGAACTCGCCAGAGAGTTCTCAGAAGCAGAGGGCCTCACGGAAAGGATGCTCAACCAGGCGGCCAGGGAACTCCTCCTGGCCCAATCCAGCGATTGGGCCTTTATCATGACCACAGGGACCATGGCCCCTTACGCAGAAAAACGTACCAGGGACCATATCAGCAGATTCAACTACCTCTACCAGCAGATAAAGAGTGGCGGGGCCACCCCTGGCAGCATAGATTACCCCTGGTTGGAGGAGATAGAGTCCAGGGACAACGTCTTCCAGGAGATAGATTTCCGTGTTTATGCGGCCGAGGACTAACTATATAATATTACTGGCCTTCCTGGGCCTCATGGGATTACCCTCCTGCTGGGGGTGGGAGGAGCCACAACCAGAAGGCGGCAGGGCCACTCCCGAAGAAGAGGTCAAAAAGGCCTTCAGTACCATGGAAGAAGGAGAGAGGCCCCCCAGTCCCCAGGAGGAACAGAGGCAGGGCTATTCCCGACAGGGGGCAGAGGACTATGAGGAACTAAAGGACGTCATGGCCAGTGCCTCAAGGCACATGAAGAGGCTGGAGTCCGCCCTTGGGGGCGGTAATTGGGCAACCGCTAGAGACTCGGCCAAGGGCCTTGAAGACCTGATAGGCCGCAGGTGCGTAAACTCCTACGTAAAGGCCCACAGAGAGGTGCCCCAGGACTTTGTGCAAATGAGTCAGAGATTCAACGACGCCGTACTCAGGTTACTGCTCGCCGAACGGCAACAGGACGCCCCTCTTGCCAGGAGCCAGTTCCAACTGATGCAGGAAGGGTGCGAAAGATGCCATCAAAGATACAGAAAGGAGAAAGATAGTAGGCAGTAAGGAGTAGGGAGTAAGCAGAAACTGCCTACTGCTTACTACCTACTACATACTGTTTACTGCGAATAGGGTGAGGCCAATATGAAAACAAGACGCTACCTTCTACTGTCTACTGTCTACTGCCTACTGTCTACTGTTCTGCTAGTGGGCTGTGAGCGGGAGAAACCAGAGGTAACCATGAAGGAGGAAGAGGAGCAATTCCTGAAGGAAGAATTACCACCCCTGGAAGAATGGGCCAAGAGGGAGTGGGAGGCAGAGAAGGAGGAGATGCCCCTGGAGACCGAAAAGGGCCTGCAGGAGGCCATGGCGGCCACCTCTCTGAACATGAGGAGGCTGGATAGGGCCGTGGAGAAGAAGGACTGGGACGCCATCAACACCTCCTCCAGGAAGATAGAAGACCTTATAGCAGGCCGCTGTGTGAACCTCTACTACCAAAAGAATCCGGCAGGGGTACCCACGGACTTTATCCTCATAGGTGACCAATTCCGTAAGGCCATCATGCTCCTAATCCAGGCAGGGGATAGGAAGGACATCCAGATGGCAAAACTCCGCTACGACGATGTCTCCCGTACCTGCTACGACTGCCACGATAAATTCAAGAAAAAGAAGACGGAGTAGTAATGTAGGGACAGACCTTCAGGTCTGTCCATTATTATTTCCCCTCTAGAAAGAGGGGACAAAGGGGTGTGTAGGGATAGGGCTTTAGCCCTGTCCCTACAACTGGTGCGTTTTAATGTAAGTAAGCAGGGGCACATTGCAACGTGCCCCTACTAGCTACCACACAGAGAGTTCTCCTACGACCTCTTCCACCAAATCTTTAATGGTTATTATACCCACTGCCCTGCCGTCTTTCCCATCGGTAACGATCCCCATCCTCTGCTTGGAGTGTCTGAGCCTGAGTAAGGCATCATCTACTGGCAGGCTGGCCTCCAGGTAGACGGTGGGTTTAACAAAAGGCCTTACCTCCTTTTTGTCCTCTCTGAGGAAATCTAGGAGGGTAAGGATACCCACCACCTTAGACCTCTCCCGTTGATAGACGGGTATACGGGAAAACTTCTTTGCCCTGGCAATGTCTTTGAGGGTCTCCGGACCGACCGTATCCGGGACCATGGTAACCTCTTCCAGCGGTATCATTACCTTACCTACGGGTGTCTGTCCCATGGCCATTATGTTACTGGCCATAATGTTTTGATACATAGAAAGGGCCCCCCCTTCTGCCCCTTCCTCCAATAGGAAACTGAGACGCTGTGGGCTGAAGAAGGGGCTCTGCCGGGCCTCCGCACGGATAAAGTACTCTGGCAGGCGACTCGTCAGCCCCAGCAGTATTACAAGGGGTTGAAAGAGCCTTGAGGAGACCTCCACCAGTGGTACCACCTTATAAAAGAAATTATCGGCATGTCTCTGAAAGAGGCTCTTTGGGAGAATCTCGCAAAATATCATCAGTACGGGGGCCAGAATCAGTGTGGCCATCAACCCTGCCTCCGCCGGGGAGACCTTGTGCATAAGGATGGAGGTAAAGACAATGGTAGCAAGGTAATTGGCAACGTTGTTTCCAATAAGGATAGCGCAGATGAGTCTCTGCGGCTCTGCCAGGTATCTCATTATTATCCTTGCCGACCACCAGCCCTTTATCTCCCTGTAATGGAGCCTTATGCGGTTGAGACAGTAGAAGCCCGTCTCACTACCAGAGTAGAGGAAGGAAAGGCAAAGGGCCAGGATTAATAAGTAATATTCCGTCATGGTCTTAAAACAACACTATGCACTAGGCACTATTAACTACGCACTAGGAATCAGGCAACAAAGACAGTGTTTCGTGCTTAGTGCCTACTCCTCTCTGAATTCTATAAGAAGTCTGGTGACACGTCGCCTCTTAACCTCATCCACCGTAAAGACGATGTTCTGGTAACTAACACTGTCCTCCCTCTGTGGTATACGGCCCAGGAGAGAGACCACAAAGCCCCCTACGGTGTCGGCCTCACTGGATTCCAACTCTACCCCGAAGGTCCCAGACCAGTCCCTGAGGCTGAGACTGCCGTGAACTATGTAACGGTTATCTCCTACCCTCCTTATGGGTTCTTCCGGGCGTTCCGTCTCATCCTGGATGTCTCCCACTACCTCTTCCAGGAGGTCCTCCAGGGTAATAAGCCCTGCCGTGCCGCCATACTCGTCTACCACAATGGCCATCTGCTGGTGCTCCCTGCGGAACTCTCTGAGGAGGCTCTCTATATTCTTTGACTCAGGGACAAAAAGGATGGGCTTCACCAGATCCCTTAATCTGGCATCCGGATTGAGGAACACGTCTTTGGCATAAACTACCCCGAGTATATTATCGCTGGTACCCTCAAAGACGGGCATCTTCTTGTAGATGCGACTCCTGGCCAATTGAGCAAATTCCCCTGCAGGACGGGAGATATCAAAGACCACCATATCCACCCTGGGCACCATCAAATCCCTCACCCTCATCCTGCCAAAGTCCAGCACTGCATGTATCATGCTCCTCGCCTTGGGTTCCACGGCCCCGTGCTTCTCACTCAAGGAGAGCATGACCTTTAGTTCCTCCATGGTCACATAAGGTTCGTGCCTGGGGCGCCAACCCAGTACCCAGCCCACACCATCCACTATCCACCCCAGGGGTACCCTGAAAGGCAAGAGGAGCTTATCTATTACGTAAATAGGGAAGGCTATGTAATGGGCCAGGTGTTCGGGTATCTTTACTGCGATACTTTTAGGGATTACCTCCCCGAAGGTGATAACGATAAGGAGACTTGCCAACCCACTGACGGTAGCCCAGAAGGCCCCATGGGTCTCGTGCTGGAGGGCCCATTGAGACAGGCCATACGAGAGGCTGAAAAAGGCTACATTAACTACATTGTTACCAAAGAGTAGTGTAATAAGGAGTTTCTTGGGGGAACTGACCAGTCCCGCTATGAGCCTCCCCGTACGAGTGCCTTCGGCCTCTATCCTCTTAACGTCTTCCCTGGAAAGGGAGAACAGGGCCGTCTCTGAGCCTGAAAACAGGGCCGATAGACAGAGTAAAGAACCCATTAGGAGGAAGAACCAGAACAGATCCATTGTCATAAGTGTAGGCAGGAGTCAGGGATTAGGGGCCAGAGGGCAGGGGTAGCCGCAGTCCGCCTCAGGCAGATTAGCCTGCGTTATATTTCTTCCCCTATCCCTAGCCCTTAATCCCTAACCCCTAGTCCCTGCAGAAGTATTATAGCAACCACGGAAACACCTTGTCAACGAACCGTAGGGGCAAGGTCAGAGACCAGGGGGTAGGGAAAGAATACAGAAGTCAGTAGTCAGAATTCAGAATACTAATCCGCCTGAGGCGGAAAGACTTTAGACTCTGGACTTTGGACTATAGACTTTCTTTAGTCCGTAGTCCCTGGTCTATAGTCCATAGTCCATTATCTACTACTGAATTCTGACCTCTGAATCCCCTTACACCTCTAGTTTAAAAGACCAACCGTAACCCATGCCTATACCATCCACACCCTACTGGGGAATTTACCGTTGAATTCCCCAACTTTTACTGGTAAAATATTGTTTTAATTAAAGATAAGACCCCATTAAGATAAGGACTTAGACATGCAAGAGATATTCTTTAGGGAGAGTACGTTACTTACCCTGGAGATGAGGCTATTCTTTGCCGTGGTGGGACTATATATCCTGAGTTGTGTCCTCCACCTCCTCCAGTTCTGGATAAGCTCCATCCTGCCTGCGGTGCTATCCAGGGTGGCCCTACCGCCGCTGAGGAGTTTTGCGGTGGGCAGGATGGCCACCCGAACCCTCCTCCTGGCCGTACTTGCCCATACCCTGCTCATTATGCTCAGAGGCATTGAGGAGGGACAGCCACCCGTACAAAATAAATACGAGTGCCTCTCCTGGTTTGCCTGGTGCAATACCGCCACTTATCTCTTTATAAGGAGGCGGTGGGCAGAACTCACTACCCCAGGAATCTTTGTCACCATGCTCTCTATAGCCGCCCTATTCATAGCCATAAACAAGTATAGTCCGGTGGTTACACCCCTGGCCCCTGCCCTGCAGAGCCCCTGGTACTTCTGGCATGTACTGATAGCCTTTGGCGCCTACGCCGTATTCGTGGTGGGATGCTCCGTGGAGCTATCTTACGTCATAATAAAGGCCCTGGGAGTTACCAGGAGGACCTGGGAGGACTACGGTCTGCCCTCCCTGGAAGTAGAAACCTTCCACAGGCTATCTTACCTGCTGATACTAATGGGGTTCCCGCTATTAACCTTTGGCATGATTTCAGGGGCTGCCTGGGCAGATGATGCCTGGGGGAGGTACTGGTCATGGGACCCCTTTGAGATACTGTCCCTCATAACCTGGACGACCTTTGCCATGTACCTCCACACCATGTCTATACCTCAGTGGAGGCCGGTATGGGGCTCAGTCTTCTGCCTGCTGGGATTCTCCTGCATGCTCATTACGTTTATGGGCAGTGGCTTCCTTACCAAGCTCTTTGGCCTCTACAGCATGCATGCCTATTAGAAACAGGGGGTAGGGAGTGGGGAGTGGGGATTAGCAATCTTTTCCCTCTACCCCCTCCCCCCTACTCCCTAACCCCTAAAAATATGCTCTCCGCCCTCTACGACATATTGAGCTCCACCAAGACGTCCATCGTACTCTTTGGTATCCTCCTCTTATTTTATCTGGTGGGGAACATACTGCCCTACGGTGGGGACTACGGGCAGATTAAGGTAACGGGGCTAGCCCTAAGGATTATAAAAGGGCTGGACCTCCTTAACGTCTATTCAGGCCCCTGGTTCCTGGGGGTGTCGGGGCTCTTCTTCCTCAACCTCTGCCTCTGCACCTATAAGCGCCTCACGTGGGTGCTCAAGATAAGGAAGCCGGCTATGCTCTCCGTCTCTACCCTCTCTGCACATAAGGCCACGGTGGGGTTCAAGTTGCCCTACGGCCCCGAAGAGGCCACAAGGCGGATTGAGGGATTCTTCAAGAAAAGGCTATTCCTCAGGAAACCTGCCCACCTTATGGGAGAAGTCCACTCAGGAGGAGTCCTTGAACAAGGCTTTATCCACTATGTATGGCTCTCCCTCTCCTATCACATCTCCGTCATCCTCACGGTAATTGGGGCCATGATAACCTTCCTCTTTGCCTTTGAGTCTAACCTGACTATCTATCCAGGAGAGCCTGTAGACGTTGCCACCGTCTCAAAGGATATAAGGTGGAACAAGTATACCGGGGGTGAAAAGCATCTGGAGGCGCCCCCTGAGAAGAAGTTCAAACTGGGTCTTGAGAAATTTTCTATTAAAT
Organism: Candidatus Brocadiaceae bacterium; assembly: GCA_030018855.1. Lineage (GTDB taxonomy): Bacteria > Planctomycetota > Brocadiia > Brocadiales > Bathyanammoxibiaceae > 2-12-FULL-52-36. The sequence goes on along the minus strand of JASEHG010000001.1, from coordinate 9,280 downwards.
ACACCCAGAAGCCCAGCATAGAGGGCTTCCCCGCAAAGGGTTTCGGCCCACGGCTCAAGGAGACCCTGAAGCAAGGGGGGCTAGTAGTCTCTTCTAAGGAGGATGCCCTCTACGCCGTAGAGTATGCCAGCCGCATAGTGGTATACGATGCCAGGCAGCCTGAAAAGGAAGTCACCGTCAGGGTCAATGAACCCTTACGCTACAGGGGACTCACCTTCTACCAGAGTGCCTACGACTACCGCTTTGACCTCTTTGCCAATGGGGTAAAGGTAGAACCCGACGAGAAGGGTACGTATAAGCTACCAGGACTAGAGGGGGAATTCAGCACCATGCAGGTAATCTCAGGCACGTTACTCTTAAAAGATGGAAGTCCCTGCACCATCCGTCCCTTTGTGAAACTGACCTATACCCCTGGGGAAGGGCAGAGGCCTGAAATACTTAAGATTTACGAGGGTGAGACAAAGGAGGTTAAAGAGGTGCGGGTGGGGGTTGGAAACATCCAGGCTGGGACTGTCCTGAGCTATCGTCATGACCCAGGGGTAGCCCTCCTCTGGATAGCGGTCCCTGTACTCTTCTTCGGGATGCTCTTCAGGACCTGGGGGCGGTGGCTGAGAGTCAGTTACGTAGTAGAGAAGGTGGCATCCGCCTCAGGCGGACCGTCTGAGGGTAGCCGGGCCTATGTACAACTGCAGAGGGCAGGGATTTGGGGGGGAGAGGCCGGGATGATGGAAAAGTTGGGTCAGGCCCTTACTGGACACTAAGCACTAGGCAGTAAACAAGTCTTCTTTTAGTCCTCAGTGCCTAGTGCTTAGTCCCTAGTATTTTCCATATTGCCATAGGAGGATTAATTTGCTAAAATTAGGTTTTGAGGTGAGGAGATGAAAAAAGATATACATCCTGAATACGTAGAGGCGACGGTGACATGCGGCTGCGGCGAGACCTTTAAGACCCGCTCCACCAAGCCCAAGATAGTGGTTGAAATATGTTCCAAGTGCCACCCGTTTTATACGGGCAGACAGAGACTGGTAGACACCACCGGCAAGGTGGAGAGGTTCCGTCGCCGGTACAGAAAGAGCGCTAAGGCCGTAGAAAAAGAAGAGGCGGTAGCCGCCCCAGGCAGCCCCTCGGTAGCAGCCCTGCCACCCGAAGAGAAAAAATGAAGGACAACCTGTTACAAAAACTGAAGGCGTTGAACGAGAGGTATATGGAGCTGGAGAGGCTGATAGCTGACCCTGCCACGTTAGCCAATCCTGCCCAGTACGGCACCTATATGAAGGAAAGGGGCAGTCTCTCCAGGATAGTCCAGCGTTACCTCCAGTTCACCCAACTCCTCCAGCAAAAGGAAGAGGCAGAGAGGATTGTCTCAGGTGGGGAAGACAAGGAATTCCAGCATCTGGCCCGGGAGGAACTCCAGGGGCTAGAGGCAAAAGAGAAAGAACTCATGGAAGACATTACCAACCAACTCCTCTCCCGGGAGGGAGGAGCACAGGGGGGTGTCATCATGGAGATAAGGGCGGGGACAGGGGGAGAGGAGGCGGCACTGTTCGCCGCAGACCTGTTCCGTATGTACGTAAAGTACGCAGAAAGACAGGACTGGAAGGTAGAAGTCTTTGATAGCAGCCCTACGGAAATAGGCGGGTTTAAAGAGGTCATCTTCTCCGTGGAGGGAGAGGGCGCCTATCAGAGACTCCGCCACGAGAGCGGCACCCACAGGGTACAAAGGATACCTGCTACGGAGACCCAGGGTAGGATACACACCTCAACCGCTACCGTAGCCGTCTTGCCAGAGGTAGAAGACGTAGAAATCAATATAGACCCGAAGGACTTAAAGGTTGAGACCATGAGGGCCTCCGGGCCAGGGGGGCAAAAAGTCAATAAGACCAGCTCCGCCGTCCGGATGACCCACATCCCCACCGGGATAATCGTAAGATGCCAGGACGAGAAGTCCCAGCACAAAAACAGGTCCAAGGCCGAACGGATCCTCAAGAGCCGCCTCCACGAGTTCTACGAGGAGCAAGAGAGGCAGAAGAGGGATAAGACCCGCAAAGGACAGATTGGTACCGGAGACCGTAGCGAAAAGATCCGCACCTATAATTTCCCGCAGAACCGTGTTACTGACCATAGGATAAACTTCTCCCTCTACGACCTGGAAAAGTTCATGCTAGGCCACATAGACGAGCTGCTGGAACAACTCCAGGCATACAGCAGGGAAGAACAATTAAGACAACTGGTGGCGACCCATTGATATGAATACCATTCACTATTGATGCCTCATCGTAGTGCCCCGCTGAGCCCTCAGAAAGGGTCTAAGAGCCTCCAGGAGGCATTGCTAGAGGCCACTCAACTCCTGGAGAAGACAGGGGTAGATTCCCCCCGCTTAGACGCCGAGGTACTCCTCTCAGAAGTCTTAAGCCTACCAAGACACCAACTCTACGCCAGACTTAATGAATCCATAGACACCGCCCCCCTGAGAACCTTCCGACGTCTAGTCAAAAAGAGGGCCGCCAGGGTACCCCTCCAGTACATTATTGGGCATGTAGAATTCATGTCCATTGACTTCCTGACAGAAGAAGGGGTGTTCATCCCCAGACCCGAGACGGAACTGGTGGTGGAAGCGGTACTACAGAGGGCAGAACCCACCCAATCTACAATTATCATGGACATCGGCACAGGGAGCGGCAACATAGCCGTCTCCCTTGCCGTCAACCTCCCCCATGCAGAGGTATATGCCTCTGATACCTCTAAAAAGGCACTGAGGCTGGCCCGATTTAATGCCCAGAGGCATCTGGTGGAAGACAAAATCTCTTTTCTAAAAGGCCCCCTCTACGCCGCCTTTCAAGGCCTGGGACTTGAGGGCAGGGTGGACTTCATTGCCTCCAACCCCCCCTACGTCCCGGAGGGGGAGTGGAAGGGACTGCAGCCGGAGGTGAGGAACCATGAGTCCCCGGAGGCGCTCATTGCTGGTAAAGACGGTATGGACTGCTACCGAGAGATTATAAAGGGGGCCCCCCTCTGGCTACAACCAGGGGGCTGGTTGGTGCTGGAACTGGGAGAGGGGCAAGCCGCTCCTATTAGCGGGCTTATCCTGAAGGAAGAAAATCTAGGAGGGGGGGAGGCAATAAAAGACCTGCAAGACATAGAGCGGGTGATAGTAGCCAGGAGGGGAGGCGGTATCCGCCTTAGGCGGGCCGAGCGATAAAAAGATGGAAAAGATTATTATTGAGGGAGGAAGACGTCTCCACGGACGGGTGTCTGTTAATGGGGCCAAGAACGCCGCCCTGCCTATCATGGCCGCTTGCATCCTTGCCCACGGCCCCTCAAGGATAAAAGGCATTCCAGACATTGCCGACGTACGGGTTATGATGGACCTCCTCCGCTGTCTTGGGATGACGGTGGAACGATTGAAGGACGGAAGCATGGGACTAGAAGTAACGAGGCCGGGGGAGACGGTGGCCCCGTACGAATTTGTAGAAAAGATGAGGGCCTCTCTCTGCGCCCTGGGCCCACTGTTGGGGAGGTGGGGGAGGGCAGAGGTGGCCAGGCCAGGGGGTTGTGTCATAGGAGACAGGCCCATAGACCTGCACATAAAAGGACTCCAGTCCCTGGGGGCAACAATAACCCAGGATAGGGGGAACATTATTGCCGATGGTAGTGACCTCTACGGGACAGAGATACACCTGGCGGGGTCCTTCGGCCCCACCGTCCTGGGTACGGCCAATGTCATGATGGCCGCCTGCCTGGCCAAGGGTACAACGGTTATAAAGAGTGCCGCCTGCGAGCCAGAGATACAAGACCTTGCCAACTTCCTCAACCTCGCCGGGGCAAAGGTATCGGGGATAGGTACTAGCTGTCTTACGATTGAGGGGGTAGAAGGGCTATGCGGTATAGATTATAAGATAATACCGGACCGCATAGAAGCGGGGACCTTCATGGTGGCCAGTGCCATCACTAAAGGGAACATCCTCATAGAAAATGCCAGGATGGAACACCTGGAGGCAATGATAGAAAGATTAAGAGAAATAGGGGTAACGGTAACGGAAGAAGACGGGGGGTGTAGGGTAAAGGGGGCTGGAGACCTGACTGCCACCTGCACTAGTGCACTCCCCTACCCAGGGTTTCCTACAGACATGCAGCCGCAGTTCACCTCCCTGCTAAGTATAGCCCAGGGTACTAGCGTCATCACAGAGAAGGTCTTTCCTGAGAGAATCGCCCACGTCGCCGAACTCAACCGCATGGGGGCCTCTATCACAAAGGAAGGGAATAATATCATCGTCCAGGGTGTAGACCACCTCTCGGGAGCGGAGGTCAAGGCCGCTGATCTCAGGGCTGGTGCCAGCCTGGTCATTGCTGGACTGGCCGCCAAAGGCACCACAGAGGTCAGGGGTCTCCAAAATCTGGACAGGGGTTACGAACGCCTTGAGGAGAGGCTAGCCCAACTAGGTGCAAAAATAAAGCGGGTAGTAGACCAACCTCTGTTGCATATCCCAAGACCAGTGGCCATAGCATCTTAGGCGGCACATCCTGCATTCAGCATGACCCTTGCATATCTTAAGACCCTCAAGTATAATGCCTTGGAAACCTAGTAAGCAGTAGGAAGTAGTGCCTACTGCTGTATAATATAAGTACACAGACCATGTTTGAATCCATTACTAAAAGTCTAGAGACCGTCTTTGACAGGCTGAGGGGGAAGGGCCGCCTTACCAGGGAGAACATCCAGGAGGGGCTTAGAGAGGTAAGGACTGCCCTCCTGGAGGCCGATGTCAACTACAAGGTCGTCAAAGACCTAATCCAGAGGGTGACGGAGAAGGCCGTAGGGGAAGAGGTACTACAGAGCGTTACCCCAGGACAACAGGTCATAAAGATTATCTATGATGAGCTCGTCGGGCTCATGGGCCCGGTGGGCCAGCCCCTTACCTTCCAGGAGGGCAACCCTACCGTAATAATGTTAGTGGGGCTTCACGGTTGCGGTAAGACCACCACTGCGGCCAAGCTGGCCAAACTGGCCCTCTCTAAGGGGCGTAAGCCCCTCCTGGTGGCGGCTGACGTCCAGAGACCCGCCGCCGTAGAGCAACTCAAGATACTGGGTAAACAGCTAGGCATACCTGTCTATTCAGAGAACGGGGGCCAGCCCCCACTCCTCTGCGAGAAGGCCGTTGAACATGCCATAAAGAATGGACAGAATACTATTGTACTGGACACCGCCGGGAGGCTCCATATTGACGAGGAGCTTATGTCAGAACTACGGGAGATAAAAGAGAGGACTAAACCACACGTTATCCTGTTTGTCTGCGACGCCATGACGGGCCAGGACGCCGTGAATAGTGCCAAAGAGTTTAACTCCCAGCTGGAATTTGACGGGGCCATCCTTACCAAGCTGGACGGTGATACCCGTGGAGGGGCCGCCCTCTCAGTCAAGGCCGTTACGGGTAAACCAATAAGATACGTAGGGGTGGGCGAGAAGCTGGAGATGCTGGAGGAATTCTACCCCGACAGGATGGCCTCCAGGATACTGGGGATGGGGGACGTGGTAACCCTCGTGGAGAAGGCCCAGGCCGCCGTCAAAGAGGAGGAGGCCAAGGCCTTTGCCAGGAAGATAAAGGAGGAGTCCCTCACACTGGAAGACTTCCTTGACCAACTGCAGAAGGTGAAGAAGATGGGCCCATTACAGGAACTCATGGGCATGATTCCAGGCATGGGCACCAAGATGGAGGGCATGGAGGTAGAAGAGGCCCAGATGAAGAAGATTGAGGCCATCATGCAGTCCATGAACAAGGCCGAGAGGAAGAACCCGGAAATTATTGATGGGAGCCGCCGCCAGCGGATTGCCACGGGGAGCGCCACTACCCCTCACGACGTGAACCAACTCCTCAAGCAGTTCCGCTTCATGAAGAAGATGCTCAAACAGATGAGCACCACCAGCCCGTTCAGGATGGGCCTCCCCAAGGGGGTACCTGTGGGTATGCTAAAGGGGAAGAGGAAGTAAGTCATATTGCAGAATTTAGAATTCAGTAGTCAGTCCGCCTAAGGCGGATTGTGTTCTTGATTCTGCATTCTGAATCCTGTATTCTGTGTTCCGTCTAGTAGCCGCAACCTTTAGGTTGCGTTATTTACCGCAGGCTGAAGCCTGCGGCTACATAAAAGGAGGTAAGGAGGTATAAATGGTTCGTATCAGGTTAAAGAGGATGGGCAGGAAGAACAGGCCCTTTTACAGGATTGCCATCATGGATGCCCACGAGGAGCGTGACGGGAAGACCGTTGAGGAGGTGGGCTGGTATGACCCCCTGGCTAAAGAAGATGCCAAGAGGGAGTTCGTAAAGAAGGAGCGCATAGAGCACTGGGTCAGCGTGGGGGCTAAACCTACCGAGTCTGTGGCCGCCATACTGAAGAGGCAGGGGGTTGCCTTTAAACAGTAAACAGTAGACAGTAGACAGCAAACAGTAAGGAAGTAGATGACAAACGGGGAATGATTCATCCTCACCCATGCTGTCTACTCTTTAATACATGAATAGGGAATACGACGTGGTGGTGGTGGGGGCGGGGCCTTCCGGGGCGGCGACAGCAAAGGGACTAACCCAGAACGGCCTGGGGGTGCTGGTGGTGGAGAGAAAGAGTCTCCCCAGGTACAAGATATGCAGTGGACTCATCAACGAGAAGTCCCTGAAGCTCACCCAGAAACACTTCGGACAAATCCCAGAGGAATGCTACTGCAAGCCAAAGATAATAAAAGGGGTGCGCCTCTGGGAAAACACAGAGAAATACACCAACTGGCCCTTCGGGGGGAAGGAAGGGGCGCCCAACGTCTGGCGGGCACAGTACGACAAATTCCTTATAGATCGCTCGGGGGCAGAGGTAAGGGACAGGTGTCTGCTAAAAGACTTTAGGGTTAATGGTAGAGAGATAATACTTTATTGTCAGGATGAGAGAGCGGGGGCTATAGAAATACGTTGTAAATATCTGGTGGGGGCAGAGGGGTGTCTGTCATCCATAAGGGCCAAATTGAATCCCCAACTGGAGAAGGAATGTCTCTGGTTCCTGGCCTACCAGAACTATTATGAGGGGGAATGTAACCTGGACCCCGAATGGTATCACGGCTTCCTTGACCCGGGTATGGGAGAGATATACGCATGGTTTAACGTGAAAGACGATTTTATTGTCTTTGGCACCTCAGTCAAGAGGGGGGAGAAATTTGGGCCTTACCTCAAGACTTACACCGAGTTCCTGCAGAAACATTTTGGATTAAAGCTGGGAAGGCTGGTAAGGAAGACCAGCTGTCTGGGTACAAACCTCTGCGCCACGGGGAATTTTTATCTGGGTAGTGGTAACGTACTCCTTGTCGGGGAGGCCGCAGGGTTTCTTAACATGTTCGGTGAAGGCATATCCTCTGCCCTGGCCACCGGGCTACTGGCCGCCCAGGCCATCAACGAGGCAGTAGGGGCTGAAAATATTCAGCCCCTACAGATTTACACTGAGCTTTCCAAGCGCGAGCGGAGGGAGACCCTCGCCTCCTGGAAACTGGCCAACAGGATAGCCCATAGAAGATTGTTACTGGAGTAGGGACAGACCTGATCGCTTAATGTAGGGGCGTATTGCAATACGCCCCCACCACTAATCCCTGGATAATATCCGCGTTACCTCATCCACCTCAAAGGCGGGAAAAACCTTTGGCCGTCCATCCTCCATTAGTTTTAGCCCCCTTGCCTTCTCTCTAAGACAACCTATGTCCTCAGCCATTACCCCCTCTGCCTCCAGGGCGGAGAGTACCTTACCACTGTCCCTCGGGGCCACCGCGATAAGGAGGGACCCGGAGGCTATAGTGCCCAGTGGGTCCAGTCCGTAATATGAACAAAGCTTTTCTGTCTCTGGAAGGACGTGTATCTTCTGTCTATCCACCTCAGCCCCCAGGCCGGCAATTTCTGCCATCTCCCGTATGCCAGCGGCTAGTCCCCCTTCTGTGAGGTCGTGCATGGCGTGGACCCTTGCGGCTTTGGCGGCGGTAAGGGCCTCTTTGACTATGCTGATTCCTGGCTCAAGTAGAAATCTTTTTGCCCTTTGTACGAAAGCCTTACCGAAGTGAGTCACTAACTCCCTTGATTTCTCCCTGGCTAAGAGGGCCGTACCTTCTATTGCTATACCCTTTGTCAAGATAATCCTGTCCCCGGGCCTGGCATTGGTCTTCAGGACGAGTCTATCCCTGGCCACCTCGCCCAGCATATGCCCAATCAATATCGGTCTATCAAGCCCAGGGGTTACTTCCGTGTGTCCTCCAGAAAGGGCTACCCCCAACTCTTTTGAGGCCCTGGCCATATCGGCAAAGATGCCCCTTACCAGCCCCTCGTCGGTCTTTCCTTCGGGAAGGAGTAAGGTGGCAAGGAACCACTTGGGCTCAGCCCCCAGGGTGACTATGTCATTGGCATTTATGTGTACGGCATACCAGCCTATGCGTTCAGTGGCGTAGGTAATGGGGTCGCTCTTGGCTACCAGGTACCGGTCCCCAAAATCAATAACTGCCGCATCCTCCCCCACGGCAGGCCCTATTACTAAACGCCTATCTTTAGCCCCCGTATATTGCTCCAGGAGTCTAGCAAGGAGTTCAGGGTCTGGCTTCCCTATAGGGAGGTATTTCATTTCAGTAGACAGTAGTCAGTAGACGGCATACAGGGATAAATGAAGAGTTCAAATTTCAAAGCCCAAATCTTTGGATTTTCAAATTTGGATTTGACATGGGTTTTCCTGCCTACTGTTTGCTGTCTACTGTCTACTTTTTTCACTGGATTCCAGCTCAAACTTTCCCCTCTTGTGCTCATACTTGGGGTTGTTAAGTTCGGCCACACGGACTATGTATTCCTGCGTGGTTATAGAGGTGTACCAGTGGCCATTATACCTGGCCCAGGTGGTAGCCCCTGCAAAGAGGCCCAGTAACAGGACTGCGTAGAGGGCATAATGGACGTTGCCCCTTGCCCCTCCCACCTTCATCTCCAATGCCCCCGGTACGGGGCAGACGTTAAGACAGTCGTAACAGTGCCAGCACTCGGGGGAGATTTCCACCTTCACCTTATCTACAGGGAGGAGCACGGGACACGCCCTCCTGCAGGCCCCGCAGTCAATACACTTCAGCTCATTCCGTGTCACCCTGAACCCGAAGGGGTTATTAAAATGCAGGAACCCCAGGAATGCGCCATAGGGACACAGATACCTGCACCAGAAATTCTTGGTGACGAAGGACAAACCAACCAATACAGACAACACAATGAAGGTGTTCTGGGTCATATTGGTGAAAAAC
>JASEHG010000019.1 GCA_030018855.1 Candidatus Brocadiaceae bacterium | reverse complement strand
CTGTTGTCCCTCATGATCATAAATACTATTTGATGGGCAATAACTGCCACAGACGCCACAATCTACGCACAGTCTAGAATGGATGTAATGAAGTTTCTTTGCCTCCCCGGTAATAGCCCCTACTGGGCACTTCTTTGCACAAAGGGTACAACCTATACAAGTATCCGTAATCATATATGCCATATTTGTCCTCCTTGGCGTTTAGTCTGGATATCCAGCTATTCAGCTCTAGCTAGGGAACCATTCACAATTAGCGTACCAATTCTTGATAAGTAACTGGTAATTATTATAACATGTTGGAAACAAAATGGTTGGGACTACATATCCATAGACAGGCAAAAAAAGGGGGTGTGTAGTCTTGGTCACACGTAGTACAGGACGATAATCGCCTTAAAGATATAAGTGTTTGATAGCACATATGTTGCTGAGATAACCCTCATACACATTAATTTACATGCCAGAGTGTACTCCCTGAGACAGTTTGGGGTGGTTTCTGTGGGAAGGGAAGGTGGGGTAGGGGGACGTTGCACATGCCCCTACAGCTATTTTCTCACCTCTTGGCCAGTTCAGCAGGTGACCTGGTTAATAAATCTCCAGGGCTCATAATCAAATCCTTCAGGGCTTCCACCTGGTCTCCGGCGCTACCTGGGAATGTGTCCTGGAACTCCCCCCACGGGAACTTGGGCATCTTTGTGCCTACCTGTATCCTCTGGGGGTCAGTAAGCCACTCCTTTATCCAGTTGGGCCTCAGGCGTTCCCTGGCCAGGGACAAATCAGGCGCCCAACCAGAGGGGTCTCCAGAGGGCTTCAATTCCCCACGGACGTGGCAGGATCCGCAGTTCACGTCCTTGGAGTCCATGAGGTGTTTGGCCTTCATATAATAGTCTGCATCCTTGGAACACCTTGCGTCCACATAGGCCCTCTCTCTCTCCAGTAGTCGTTCGTAAGGATACTCCTGATGTTCAAGAAGGGCAAAATATTTGGCCAGTGTGTTAGCCTCCTCTTTACTAAGACCAAAGGTCGGCATCTTTACGTTCAGCCAGGGTCTCAGGGGTATGGGGGACTGAACGAACCTGTACAGCCAGTCGGCCTGTACCCTCTTTCCCTCTCCATAAAGGAAGGGGGGGGCAAAGGCCCTGGCCTCCTCTGGCACCAGACCCTCCTCCTCTTCCAGCTTCCCTATAATCAGGGGGACTATCTCCCCTCCCATGGTAGGGACACGCCCCTTTACCTCAGTCAGCTCTACTGCAATGTTCTCTCCCAGCTTCTTCCCCATCTCCGGGTAATCCCGCCAGAGTTGGAAGAACAGGGTGCCCTCCTCCTCCATCTTGGTCATACCCTCCACCTTGGTACCGTCGGCCAGGGTTAGCCTCTCCAGGGTGAAGGGATGGCATCCTACACAGTTGTATCTCCTGATGAGAAAGGTGCCGTCCACGATGGCCTTGTCCCGCTCTGGGAGATTGCGTTTAAATTTAGGAGAGACCTTTTCGCCCGTAAGCCCCATAATGAACGTAACAAGGGCCTGTGCCTCCTGGTCGTTTAGCCCGCCGTTGGGCATACGGAGCTTATCCTCCGGCTTTTTGTACTTACCCGTATCATATATCCTGGGGTCTTTAAGTTTAGTAGTGAGCCAGGCTATCCTTGCCTTTGCCACCTCGTCCCTGGGGGTTTCCAGCCCTACCTTGTGCATAATCTCATGCTCAAGGAGGGCAAAATCAAACCGCTCTATGGGCTTGACGCCCTCGTCCGAGAGGTCTGCCCCAATCTTACCCCTGTCTTCCATACCCTTTATCTTGTGACAGCCAAAGCATCCGTATCTGGCCACCAGGGCAAAACCTGCCTCGGCCTTGCTGGGGTCACCAAAGTCCTCATGTTCACCGCCTGGCTCTTTTGTCCTGAGGGTAGTGAGGTAGGCCGCTATCTCTCCTGCCTCTTCCTTGCCCAGGCGGAGGCTGGGCATACGGCCCTGGGGCTGGTGCTTCTTCGGGTCGGCTATCCAGTCCACCAGGTAGTCGTAGCGGGCCTTCTCTCCTATATTGGTAAGGTTGGGGGCAAACTGTCCCCCCCTGTCTCCTATCTTGTGACAACCCAGACACCCCGTCTTCTCAAGGCGGTTCTTGCCTGATTCCACCATCCCTGCCTCAAATTTGGGCACACTTAACGGCTCGGAGGTCTTCTGAGTTATCTGCCAGAGGTAGGAGGCTACGTTTCTTATCTCCTCCTGGCTGAGGAAGAAGCGTGGCATCTTGGTGTCAGCCCTGAATTCTTTGGGGTTATTTATCCAGGGGGTAATCCACTCTGGGTATACCTTACTGCCAATCTCGTCAAGGGTCGGGCCTATGTAACGGGTCTTGTCCTCCCTCTCCAGGGCTCCTACTGAGTGGCACCCAATGCAACCATATTCATGGAACAGTCTCCGCCCCAATGACACCACCTCACCCCCAGGGATGTCCATCTCGTAGTCATGGCACTTGAAGCAGGTAGCCTGGTTGTATTTGCCCCTGAGGAGGGGAGTAAGGACGTACTCCAGTTCTCCATGGGCCTTTTGGGCAGTGGTGGTGGCGTAACCCTGCCCTCTATGACATGGGGTACAGCCAAAGGTCTCTATGGGATGGGCGTCCAGTATGCCCCTTTCTGGCAGCCCAGGGGCAAGGGCTGGTAGGCCTACCACCATGGAGTGGGTCTTGAGGGGTTGTTGGATCTCCTCAAAGCCCTTTGTGACCACACCGGCGTGACAGCTATGACACCGGTCTATGACCCCCAACTCGTCATTCACTATCTGTTTTATATCTACCTTCTTCTTTTTTAACGCCTCCCTGAAGCGCTGTATACCCTTCAGGCGGTCCTCGTAGGCCAGTAGTTTCTCCTCCAGGGCCTCTTTTTCTCTGGACATCTCCTTTAGTTCCGCCCGAAGCTCTTTCTTGCGTCTCTGCATAGTGGCCATCTTGGTGGAGAGTTCTTCAATGCACGGCTCTAGCTCCTGGGCATCATGGAGGAGATTGCTTTTATCCTCCCCCTCGGCCTTTTCCATCACGTACACGGTGGCCTGATACTCACCCCTATGGAGTTGTAATTCGTGGATATGCTCGGCCAGTTCTTTATTCAGCCTTTCCAGTTCGGCTATCTTCTTGTTCCTCTCAGGATCGGCCTCCAGGGCCTTAGTAACCCTATCGTACTCCTGCCTAAGACCCTTGTACCCTTCAGCAGCGAGGGCCTCGGTGGCCGCCTTCAGCTCCTGCTGGGATTTTTCATCGGCCACGGCCAGGAATTCCCGCTGATAGTGCTTCCAGGGCCTCCTCCCTATTACCTCATCGTACATCGCCCACAGGGTACTGATAAGGAGCAGGGAGATGACCAGGGCAAACAGCCACGCAAAAGATTTTTCTTCTATGGGGTCTCTTTTACTCATATGTTAAACCAGGGTGTAACCAGGATATACTTGATAGAAAACATGAGCCTGAGGACTATCTTGATGGGCAGGGTCATCATAGTCCAGAAGAAGAAGCCCACCACGCAGTAGCGGATGAGTCCCAGCCGGTATATTATGGATGACTCCTGTCTCCTGAGCCAGAGATAGGGCACTGCCATCCCCAGCCCGAAATAGGCCAGGATTGTAACTATCCCCAAGAGGAGCCCCGCCGTCTCCGACTTCAGGGCCGTAATACCGCTAATGTTTGCCAGGAACTCGTTCCAGTTAATGTTCACCTCTGCCACTACCCTGTGGGGGTCCCATTCCTGGCCCGGCCAGAAGAACATCCACCCCGGCCCACGGCAGAACGTACCAATGACTATCTCCAAGACCCATAGCACAAAGAAACCAAACCAGTATACCAGTATGGCAAAGGGCCTCTCGGCAAAGGTGTAGTAACCATTACCCTTTGGGTTTACGTCCACATAAGGTATGACCATCAGCCCAACTATAATAAAAGTGGGGAGCAGTACCCCTGCAATCCATGGGTCAAAGTACACCAGCATGTCTTGTAATCCCAGGAAGTACCAGGGCGCCTTGGAGGGGTTGGGGGTAAGGGTGGAGTCTGAAGGCTCCTCCAGGGGTGCGTCTATAGGGATAGACCAGAACATGAGCAGTGCCATAACGGCTATGGCACATATAAACTCCAGCTTCACCAGATGGGGCCAGCAACTGACCTTCTTGGGCAACCCTTGCTCTTCCTCCGGGTACATAAAATCTATTACATCCACCACGTCCCCTTTGGACTTTCCACCCTCAGGTCTCGGCTTGCCGGCCGCGGCCCTTCTTATACGGTCATTTTTAAAGGCCGCCCAGAAGGAGAGGAACCAAAAGAAGAAGACGAGGAGGAGCATCCCCACGATGGGGATGTTATCCGGCTTACTGGCTATCTTAAATATATTGTGCCACATGGACTTTTTGAACCCTTAAACTTTTGAACCCTTGAACCCAAATCTTTATAGCGGCCCTGCCGTGCCACCGTCTTTTCTAGTCCTCCAGAAGTGTACGGCCAGGAAGAGGATGGCAGTTACAGGCATGGCCACGCAGTGCCATACATAGGCCCTGAGCAGGGCATTACCACCCACCACCGAACCACCGAGGAGGGCAAAGCGGATGTCGTTGTAGGCCGTAACTCCCAACTGTTCCCCAAAAGGCCCCTCGTGGCCCAGTAGTGGCGTAGCCCTGGCCATATTGGTACCCACCGTCACGGCCCAGAAACCCAACTGGTCATCCGTCAGTAAATAGCCCGTAAAACTAAGGAGCAGGGTCAAGACCAGCAGGAACACCCCTACTACCCAGTTAAACTCCCTGGGAGGTTTATAAGACCCGGTCATAAAGACCCTGGTCATGTGGAGCCACACGGTGATGACCATCAGGTGGGCGGCCCAACGGTGCATGTTCCTCAGTACCACCCCGAAGGGGACGTCGTACTCAAAATACTTCATGTCCCTGTAGGCGTTAATCTTGTCGGGATGGTAATAGAAACACAGGAACACCCCGGTGAAACATAGGACTAAAAAGAGCAGGAAGGTTATACCCCCCATACACCAGCTATGGGTGAATTTCAGCGCATGTCTCTTTACGTAAGGTGGATGTAGATGGAGGAATACGTTGCCGAAGATGGCCAGGACGCGGTTCTTTGTGGTGTCCTCAAAACCTCTACGGAAGATGGACTTGTATACCTGCGATTCAGTAACAATTTCCTTTATCTTTTCTCTTTGTTCTGTCAACATTAGTCTTTCCCTTGAGGATAACGCTCAGGCAGATACAGTATTGAGGACTTTATACCTTAAGGAATGCCCCTGGCTTCTCCCATTCGCCCCTTTCCTGCCGGAAGCGAATGGACTTATCTACGAGCAACTGCCCATCGGCCGCCAGGGTTACCTTCACCCTTTCCAGGGGTCTTGGCGCCGGACCCTCGTAGTTTATCCCCTCCTTGGTAAAGCCGCTCCCATGGCAGGGGCACTTGAATTTATTCTCCCCCTCCCACCATACAGGCGTACAGCCCAGGTGGGTGCACTGGCCAAACAGGGCGTAAAAACCCTCGCCCTCTCTTACTATCCATACCCTGTACTCCTTCTGGAACCTCGTGCTTACTACACCTACCGTATACTCCCACGGGTAACCTGCCTTAAAGGTCATAGGAGGCTCAAAGAGACACCGTGGGAAGAACATCCTCATAAAGGAGACTATCCATGCAGATAGGAAGAGGGCAAAACCTGCCCAACCTAGCTTTAAAAGAAAGGAACGCCGGCCCCCTATCCCCAGCCCAATTTCTTTTTTAAGGGGGCCAGCTTCCACAACTGCAGCTTTCTCGTCCACCTTTGCCGTATTCGTCTCCACGAACAATCTCCTTCAGTGTCTATGATAGTAGCCGCAACTCCGCCAGAGGCGGATCCGCCTAAGGCGTGACTTTAGGTTGCGTTGTTTCTCTCTACGTTTCTCGTCCGCCTAAGGCGGACTAAAGCCTGCGGCTACTTACCTTGTACGTCTCCTCCACAAGTGAGCGGCTCCGTCTCTCGTTTCCATCCCTCTTCCGGCGCCGATACCTTCTTGGGGGCCACTCCGAGATACTGGCAATCAAAATCCATAAACTTCTCTAACAACCTACCCAGGGTTATAAAGTAGTCCATGTGCGAACTAACCGAAAGGGTCATAGAGAAGGCCTCTGTCCATGTGCCAATATGTCCTTCCACGAATTTGGCCTGGACCTCACGGCAGAGGTCGGCTTTATCTTTCTCACCCTTTTTTATTGCATGGTATTCCTTAAAGCAGAGAACGTACATGAACTCCAGCTCGGTCCCTATAAAGTCCGCCAGTTCCTTTTGCTCCTCCGCAAGGTTGAAACCGAAGGCGTTGTAGAAGCCCTGGATGTCTGCCAGGTCCTGGCTTTTCATAAAGACGTGGGCAGAGGTGTAAAATGTCTCGTGATGGGGACACAGGAGTCCCATGGAGAATATCCTGTTGTAGCCTCCCTCCACATCCCTCAGTCCGAGGGGGGCTATCTCCCTCTCCATGGCCTCACAGAGGGCCTCTACAGATTGCAAGAGTCCCTCTCCCAGGCAGGCGGCCGAACCCCTTAGCTCACTGGAGGTGGCGCCTGTCCTTATCTCCCCCAGAATCTCTTCGGTGGGATAGGCAAAGCCCCTGGACAGGATGCCATAGAAACTGCTCCTGGCCAGGGCCTTTTGGGCCCTCTCTTCGTCAGGGGATTCTTTCACCACGACCTCTTTCCCAGCTTCTTGCATCAACGTCTCCTTGAGTATTTTTAAGTAACGTTCAGGTACTTCTCATCCCTGACAAGCACGGCCTCATTAATAGGCACCCTCATAAGTTCCTTGTGCTCCTTGCCGTAAGCAATAATGGTATCTGCAGTGACCTCGTAGCAGTAGATGAGCTTCTGCGTTACACCAAAGAGTTGCAGTACGGCCAGGAGTTCGTGGGAAGGCTTGGTGTACTTGGCAATGGCCTCTTCCACACCAGGGCCAAACATCTGATGGAGATAGCCCCTCGGGGCCCACCTGGGCGGTATATAATACACGTTAGGCTCAGTCCCGAACTGGGGATACAAGGGCAAGGCCACCTTCTCCTTCCTCACCAGGTAATGGACAGGACTATCAGGGTCATCCACCCAGCCCTGTAGTCTTATCTTTCCCACACAGGCTGATATGCAACGGGTGACCATGGGGTCTCCCTCGCTCATAGGGTCTTTCCCTTCCACCCTGGGATAACAGGCTATACACTTCTCAGAGACCCTGGTCTGCCCGTTAAACATAGGTTTCTTATAGGGACACTGTTCCACGCACTTCCTGTAACCCCGGCAACGGCTCTGGTCTATGAGGACTATCCCGTCCTCTGGCCTCTTATAGATGGCCTTCCTGGGACAGGCCGCCAGGCAGGCAGGGTAGGTGCAGTGGTTACAAATCCTCTGCAGGTAGAAAAAGAATATCTGGTGTTCAGGGAGCATGGCCCCTTCCTGTACGCCATTAACGGTCTTAGGGGAACGGTTGGCGGTATCTTCAAAGAAGTTAGGGGCGCGCCATTCCTTATCCTCAGGGACGTACCCCAGGGCCTGTTGTCCGCTGGCGTCAATCCTCTTGCCGGCGGCCTCAAATAGGGTCTCCCCTTTATACTTTCCATGGGGAGAATCATGTGTCTTACTGCTGGTATCCCAACCTGGTTGTGGACCCAGGAGTTGGAGGGCCTTGGAGTCCCAGGACTGCGGGAAGCCTCCGAAGGGCTTGGTCTCCACGTTGTTCCACCACATGAACTCCTGCCCCTTAGAGAAGGTCCAGGTGCTCTTACAGGCCATAGTACAGGTCTGACAGGCTATACAACGGTTTATATTGAAGACCGCAGCGAATTGTCTCTTTGGTCGGGCGGCCTCGTACGGGTATTCCATCTCCCGCCCTAGCTGCCAATTGTAAACCTTTGTCATTAGATTCCTCCTAAGTCCTACTAAGTCCTAAGTAGGGGCGACCCGCCGGGTCGCCCCTACCATATTTGCCTCTAGACGATGTACTTACCGGCTAGGTAATTCTTCATGGCCTCGTTTTCCTGGGCGGGGGTGAGACCCGTCCTGGCAGGCTCCCATGCCCCCCTACCGTCTATGCCTCCATCCTCGGCCTTGCATACCCTTATCAAGGTCTCCTTGGGGCAGGTGTTGGGTGCGTGGACGTCTATCTCAAAGCCCTTGCCAATCCCTTGTCCCAGGATGTTCTTCCTCACCAGGCTGTCAGTCATCATGGTGGGCTGTAGCCAACCCCTGGTCAACGACTGCTGAGAGCCGTAACGGAAGTTGGCCTGATAACCTGTGTCAGCCGTAACGGCCCTGCCGTCTGCCCTGGTCTCGTGTGCCTTCACCGTCTTCCAGAGGGCCATGAATGGTGCATGTTTCATCATGGTCACCCCTCTGGGGTAAGCCGGGTTGTATTTAACCCTGAGCATCAGGCGTGACACCTTGTAATTGGGGTCGTCGGGTTTCCAACCCACGTAGGGCCTGTCATCAGGGTTGGCGTCCGCATATACATAGTCGCCGTCATTGATGCCCAACTCCCTTGCGTCTTCCGGGTTCAGATGTATCTGGTGCTCACCCACCCCCGGGGTCCTCTTGTCCATACGATAGGGGTCTCCGTAGTTGCTGTCCCAGATGAGGTTCCAGTCCGAGTTGCTCCATGAGGAGTGTACCCTGTGCCTGGTCTTGGGGGTGAGGCAGTAGAAGCGATAGCCCTTCTCCCAGAGGAAGTTTTTGGTCTTCTTTACCTCTTTCCATGGCATCTTCACGTTCCTTACGGACCGCTCATCTGCACTGGTGGCAGTCAGCGGTATGCCGTAGTCGTTGGGCCTTATGGCAGGATGGGTACCCACTATGACGTTGGGCAGATAGGGTGTGGCCTCCACTGGTTCACGGAAGACTATGAGGTTCTCTCCGTACTCAATGAACTCGTCCTCGTCCCTGTAGAACTCCAGCCTTCCGGTCTTATTGTAGAAAGGCTTGGATTCCTGTATCTGCTCCCAGCCCGTTATCCTCGGGTAGGTGCGGAAGAGCAGTAGGGCGCCACGGTCCTGCTTCAGCAGTTCGTCCACCTTATAACCTTGTGTGGTAATGCAGGCGTCAAACATCCGCTGTATGTATACCTCTGTCTTCCCTTCCAGGATAAACTTCCAGTAATCCCTGTAACGGTTGTCCCCGGTAAGCTCCGCCAGCTTGCAAGCCACTCCCGCATATATCTCGCTATCCTGTTTGCTGTCGTAAAGGGGCTTTATCCCGCCCTTCCATACCTGGAGGAAGGGGTTAGAGCAGGAGGCCGTAAAATCTGGCTGGGTCAGTTCCATCCAACTGTGGACAGGGAAGACGATGTCTGAGACCTCACAGCTACCCGTCCACTCCCAGTCCTGGGCCACTATCATCTCCACCCTCTTGTTGGTGTTGTAAATCATCTCGTAGGCCCACTTGGCGTTGTTGATGAGGTTCACGTTGGCAAACCATATTACCTTGGTGGGAGTAGGCATGTGGGTTTGGCCGGTAAAACACTTCCCATTTACCTTCAGGATGTTGTCCTGGTAGTTCCAGTAGCACACTTCTTCTGGTTTGAAGTACTTCTTTACCTTGATGTCCTCTACCTTGGCATTGGGGTCCAGATTTACGTGGAAGGGGTCCTCGCCCATCATCACGTATGACCCTGGGAAGACGGCAATCTTGTAATTTCCTGCCCAGTGGCCGGGACCTCCTCCTGGCTTGCCGAAGTTGCCGGTGAGTGCCAGTATAAGGAAGTTGACCCTATCCTTTATGTCGCAGTGGAAGTAATGGTTAGTCCCCTCGCCTGTATGAATCATGGCTGGCTTTATGGTGGCAAAGTCCTTGGCCAGTTGTTCTATCATCTCCTTGGGGGTGCTGGTTATCTCCTGGACGGTGGTAGGGTCGTACTCGGCGCATAGTTCTTTGTAGAGCTGGAAGGAGGGTTTTACCTCTATCTCCTTGCCATCCGCAGTCTTGACCTTGAAGTTCCCTTCCAGGGCGGGGTCAATGCCCATAGAGGCAAAGTGTTTGCCAACGTCTTCCCTGGTTATCACCTTGGGGCCGTTGCTCTTGGTATCCCAGACCACAAAGTCACCCCACTCCTCCCTCATTTGTGGGTCTATAATCTGCACCTTCTTGCTGTAACCGGCAAGTTCCTTATTCTTATAGCCAGAAATAATGTCTGCGGCCCGCAGAATCTTCAGGTTGTCCAGCCTCACCAGCAGTGGCAGGTCGGTGTATTGTTTTACGAAGTCCACCTCGTACCAGTTGTTCTTTATCAGTAGATGGACCACTCCCATCATGAGTGCCACGTCAGAACCTGGCCTTACTGGTACCCAATAATCGGCCTTCTGGGAGGCGGGGCTGTACTCGGGAGAGATATTTACAATCTTCCCGCCCCGTTCCATTATCTCTATCCACCAGTGGGCATCGGGCATCTTGTTTTCCACCATGTTCTTTCCACTGAAGACCATGAGCTTGGCATGGCGGAAGTCATTGAGGTCTGAGTCAAAGGTCTGGATGCCTGAGACCATGGGATGTCCTGGACCAAGGTCCCCGTGCCACGTATAGTTAGACCAGTTACGTGCGCCACCTTTGCCATCGTAGAGGCCAAGCATGTTGCAGAAGCGCACTACTGAACCGTAGATACGAGTCATCCCTAAGAATCCCATACCGGGACGGATCTTTATGCAACGGGCCCCTGTACCATGGACGGCCTCAATCATCTCTTCCGGATAACCCTGCTTCCTGAGGAGTTTTGCCCCTTCCTCGCCCCCGTAGGTGGACATCACCCTGAGCAGGCCCTTGGCTACCAGGGTGAAGGCATAGTCCCAGGAGACCCTTACCCAGGTATCCCTGTCCCTCTGGAAGTATTTCTCCTGGTTCTCCGGGGTGTTGGGGTCGGGGAAGCCGTTTTCTGCCCACTCCATCCAGCCCTTCCGCACCATGGGGTGTTTTATCCTGTAAGGGCCGTATACCCTCCTGACCAGTGTATATCCCTTAAGGCAACCACGAGGGTTCCACATTGGGGTGCATTTGTTCCCATGTATATCTTCCACCAGGTGGTTGTCGTAGTTCTGCTCTATCCTTGTTACAACGCCGTTTCTTACAAAGGCCTTTAATCGGCAGTTATGGGTATCGTTGGGTACACAGCAGAAGGTAAAGGTCCTATCGTAGGAATACTGGTCCCTGTAGACCTTCTCCCAGTTTCTATCGGGATAGTGTTCAAGGGGGTTAGGAATCTCCGTCTGGGCCTCCAAGAAGCGGAGCTTCAGGCCCGTGGCCATGGCGCCTCCTGTGGCCATCCCTGTATATCTTAGGAAGTCGCGTCTGGAAATCTCCATTATCTCTTATCCTCCCTCTATTATTTGTAGGGGCGACCCGTCGGGTCGCCCCTACACCGGTTTCCTGTAACGCTACATTTTTAATCTAAACCAGGTGGATACAAACTTTATGCCGTCCCTGTCCTGATGGGCACCATCCCATACAGCAAAGGATACAGGGATGGCGGCACCCTTTGAGAACTTTACGTCCCTGGCCTCCTGGGACTCCAGGGGACGCCTTAAGACCACCTGCCACTTGTTATCTGACCAGTCGCCTCTCCCCTGGACGCCCTGCGAGCTGACGGGCTGGGACTCCAGGCTCCCAAAACCTACGGCATTCAGGTCTTCTACAACGGAGGGACGATGGTCGCTGGAAAACAAGTTGCCTGCCGCACGACCAGCTAGGTAGGTCTTATCCTGCACCTCCTTGGGGAAATAATAGGTATCCACGTGCATGGACGGATAGACGTGCTTTATATCGGTATAGGTACCAGCATCTGCCTGCCAGTCTCCCTTCCAGTGCCAGATGTTGACAGGAATCTCTAGCCCTGTCATAGTCTTACCATTACCCATCCCTATGAAGGGGAACTCACCGCTGGGGGAAAACTGTACGGCTGCACCATCTCTAAAGGTCTGCGATTGGGAATAGCCCATGTTCTGGGTAGCATCATCCCACTCCAGGTGTATGGCCACATCCTTGCCATTGTAGAGGGCACGGACCCGCACGTGCATGGGTAGAATCTCTGGCTGCCAGAGCCTGTTAAGTGGTATTTCGTATTCCCTGGCTGACTGCCAGACCGTAGCCTCGGGGTTATCGTCTGGGATATCCTCGTTAGTCTGGGTGGCCACTATGGTGGCGTCGGCCGGTGGGGTAGCCAACCTTACGTCCGGGTTCTTCAGGGACTGGACGTATTGGACTAATGACCAGCGGTCCGCATCTGAAAGCTGTTCACCAGAGAAGGCAGGCATTGGGGTGCCGCTCATCCCGGTGGCAAACCTCAAATAAACGTCTCTGTTGGTATTACCACCCTTGAATACGCCTGTGGTAAAATCTCTCACCTTTATGGGCCTGCCCCAGTCGTCCACCTGCTCCTGGGCCGATGGACCGTCCCCTTTCCCGAGCCTGCCGTGGCACTTTATGCATCCCAGCTTCTCCTGTTCATAAACGGTCTTCGCCTTTGCAAGGGTCTCAGTGGTCATGGACGGCTCGGGGGCGACGGTTAGTGGGTGTGGGGCTCCCCTGAGCTCAAAGAGGTTGTAGGTCTTTCCCTCTTCCTCATCAAAATATAATGCGAGGGTCTTCATGTATTGTATGGCGTTCCAGCGCTCATCGTCTGCGATATAGGCAAAGGAGGGCATGGCGCTCCCCGGGATACCATCGGCAACGGTCTTAAAGAGGTCGTCATCGGTGGGCATCTCTCCGGACGGGGTGGAGCGGAGTTTGAACTTGCCACCAGTAAAATCTACAGGTTTGGGGTACAGGAAGACGGCGGCTAGACCCTTGCCATCCCCTTTTTCTCCGTGACAGCCCTGACACCTCTTTTCAAAGACCCCCTTCCCGGCGCCTGCATCTCCCTTGGCAAAAACAGGGGTATGGCTGAGGGCTATCAACCCTAAACTAATCAGAAAGACGACTGCCCGTCTCGTATATCCCATAACTCCCTCTCCTTTTACCTAAGCAGGGGCAACTCATGAATTGCCTCTACAACTTTGAGGACAGTTTATATTCTTCAATCGCCTTGCTTAACACCTGCACAAGTAGGTCACCTTCGGCTTCCTTATCCATGCAGAAGAAGGCCCCGCCCCCGGTACAATATTGAAGAGACTGGGG
Organism: Candidatus Brocadiaceae bacterium; assembly: GCA_030018855.1. Taxonomy (GTDB): domain Bacteria; phylum Planctomycetota; class Brocadiia; order Brocadiales; family Bathyanammoxibiaceae; genus 2-12-FULL-52-36. The sequence continues at coordinate 4,473 of JASEHG010000019.1, read as the reverse complement.
CGTCCAGGAGTCAGCACTCACGACCACTGGCATCTCCGGGGAGATGGCCTTTATATCCTGGAGCATGTCCGGGACACTGATTGTGCCGTCGGCCTCTTCTCTCAGCACTACTGCGGAAAAACCTCTCCTGTCAAGAGTGGCCGATTCGGCTGAGCCCACGGCCAAGGCCCTGCCACCTTCCCTGAGGGCCTGGAGTCCAGAAAATCTATCCTCCACGGCCATGGTCTCGTAACCTGCCTTGTTCAAGAGGAACCTAATCCTCTTCTGGTGGTCCCTGTCACTATCCAACACTAATATCTTTTCCCCCATGCAATCTCACCCAAATAATATATATAAGTTTTCCACCTTGCCTTAGACACGGTAGCAATTGACATACCATTTAGGAAACATGCCTTAAGCCTTTTCTTAACGTATTGAGGGTAAAGGGGTTGGTACAACTTCTGTGAGTACAAAAGAAGGTGGGCCTGTTACAACCCCGTTGGCAAGCTGTGGGGTGGCAGATGTAAGTGCTTAATAGTAAAAGACCTGAGTGGGTATACTCTAGTATACATGTCTGTGTACTAAAGTGTGCGTCCTGTGTTAGGGGTATTTAAGGTAATCTGCCTGAGACGTATAAGCTAGTAGGGGCATGTTGTCCGCCTGAGGCGGATAAAGGGAGTTCTTAGGGGGTAGGATAATTGGAAGATTTAAAATTTCCAGTTTCCAATTTACAATCCTTCCTTTTAGCCAGGGGGTCTCTATTTTGTGGTAGCCTGAGGTAGGGAGTCCCGCATGGTTAGGACTTCGTCGGAAAGGTTCAGTTTCTTTATGATACGGTGTAAGGCAGTCCTGGTTATACCGCTCTTTTCGGCCGCAAGGGTAATATTACCGTTACACCTCTTGAGGAGGTTCGTAAAGTATTCTCGCTGGAAGTGGCGGAAGACCTCCTCCTTAGCCTTATCGTAAGTGGCACTGCTAAAACCCTCGGCCTCTACTAACCATGGAAGCGGTTCCTGCCTGAGCAGGATGTCTGAAAGCTGTATATCCACTCCTTCTGCAACGAGCATGGCCCTCTGGATGACGTTCTCCAGTTCCCTGACGTTACCGGGCCAGTCATACTCTATTAAACGCCTGAGGGCGCCCGTGGTAAGACCCTTCTTTTCTTCCCCTTCTGCCCATTTCTCCAGGAAATGACCCGCCAGGAGGGGTATATCTTCTTTCCTCTCCCTCAGGGGGGGGACGTTAATCCTCACCACGTTGAGTCTGTAGTAGAGGTCCTCCCTGAACGCACCGTCCTTAACGGCCTTCTCCAGGTCGGTGTGGGTTGCAGAGATAAAACGGACGTCTATCTTTAACGGCTCGGTAGCACCCACAGGGATAACCTCCATCTCCTGTATCACCCGCAGTAGCTTACTCTGGAAGGCCAGGGACATGCTGCCTATCTCGTCCAGGAAGAAAGTACCCTGTGTGGCCTGGACTAAAAGGCCTTTTTTGTCGTAATCTGCCCCGGTGAATGCCCCCTTCTTGTATCCAAAGAGTTCGGCCTCTAGCAGGTTCTCTGGTAAGGCGGCGGTATTAATCCCGAGGAAGCGGTTCTTGGAGCGGGGGCTCTGCTGGTGTATGGCCCTGGCAATAAGCTCCTTGCCGGTGCCGCTCTCCCCCTGGATGAGGATGGGTACCTTAGAGGGCGCCACCTTCTTGATGGTCTCAAAGATTTCCTGCATCTTCCAGTCACGCCCAATGATACTCTCAAAGACATGGGCCTTGTTCACCTTCTCCCTGAGATATTCTAACTCCTCATGGAAGCGCTTATCCTGGAGGGCCCTCTGTACCACTATCAGTAGCTCATCATTATTAAATGGCTTCGTAACGTAATGATAGGCCCCCTTCTTCATGGCATCTATGGCAGATTCTATAGAACCATACGCCGTGAGGACTATAACCTCTATCCTGGGACGAAACTCCTTTATCTTCTCCAGGAGGGAGATTCCACCAATCCCCGGCATTCGGACGTCTGTTACCAGTACGTCCACCGGGTTTCTCTTTATATACTCCAGGGCCTCTTCCGCCGTAGGGGCAGTACCTACCTCCCCTATCTCCCTCAGCACGAGGACAAGGCCTTTCACCATATCTGGTTCATCATCCACTACGAAAATATTAGGTTTGCTCATTCTCTTCTGCGCCTGCCCTATTTCCAACTCCAAAGATTTTCAACCCTTACTGCAGAATTCCCTTCCCTGGCAAATTCTCCCTTAACGGGCAATACCACCGTAAAGCGGCTACCCTTGCCCACCTCACTCTCCACCTGCATGAAACCACCGTGACCCTCCACAATGTTCTTACATGTGGAAAGTCCCAGCCCAGTCCCCGCACCCTCTGGCTTCGTAGTAAAGAAGGGCTCAAAGAGCCTGGCCATATGCTCGGGGGCTATCCCCGGGCCATTGTCCTCAAAGACCAGTCTCACGGCCTCCAGGGTACTATCTTCCTGGAGGATGTCAGAGGCTACCCTTAATCTACCCCCTTGCTCCAGTGCCTGGACGGCATTAACCACTATATTCATAAACACCTGCCGAAGGAGGTCAGGGTCTCCCCTAAAGAGGGGAAGTCCCTTGTAAAGCGCGGTCTCCAGTCTTATCCCGTGCTTCTCCACTAAGGGGCGGCACATAAAGAGGACGTCCGTTACGCAGTCGTTAAGGTTTATATCCCTGGGGTGGACGGGTACCATCCTGGCATAGGAAAGGAGGCTCTGGATAACCCTCTTGCATACATCTGTGTTCCTCTTTATGGTATCCAGGTACTCCTGCAGGGGACTGCCGCTTGGGACCTTTTTCAGGGCCATTTGAGTGAACATAGAGATGACCCCAAGGGGGTTATTCAGTTCATGGGCTATCCCTGCCGACAGTTTACCAATAACCGTCATCTTTTCCTGGTGCATAAGCCTCTTTTCCATCTCCCTCCGCTCCGTTATGTCACGATTCACCAGCACCGTACCCAGATGCTTGCCCTCGGAATCTCTTATCGGGGAACAGGTACTCTCGTACACCCTTCCCCCTGCCTGGAGTATCCTGTTGGAACTGCAGGGGTCTTCCGTCTGCCCCCCAAGGGTCTCATGACTATCGGCAGGATAACATGTAGAGAAGGTTAACTCCTTAACGTCTGCGGCGGAGGCATTATAAAAGTCTATCTTTCCCCCATTATCCACGTAGATGACCCCCTCCTTCATGCACTCAATTATGGCCTTCCACTTATCCTTTTCCGTCCTCAGGAGCTCTTCCTGCAGGGCCTTCAGCCTGCGGCTCCGCTCCCTGAGCCTCGTGGCCACGGAAACGGTAAAGTAGGTGGAAAAAAGCACCGTGGTAGCAAATACAAAGAGTATGCCCGTCAGATAGACAGGGTCCTTCCACCACGTTGGAATGGCCAGACTCACAAAAGGATTCTTGTATTTTACAAGGGGATGGTGGGGGAGAACCCCCGTATATTCCAGGAACACAAGCACCCCAAATAGCATTATGGTCGTGAGGGCAAAGAAGTAACTCTCTCTACGCTCTAACAGGATGCTGGCCAGTATGGTATGGAAGATAAAATAGAACAGGAAGGGGTTCTCTGCACCCCCTGCGAAGTGGAGGAGGGCGAGGAGACCCAACAAGTCACATATAATCTGTACCCTGGCGTTAATGGTTGCCCACTGTGGATGTTCCTTGGCACGGTCTGCATGGATGGAAAAAAGGACGTTTAAGACCAATAGGATTAAAGAAATAACAACGAACGGGGTGGGGGAGTCCACAATCCCCCAATCATAAGCAACCCACACTACTCCAAGCACCCCGGCTACCGCAAACCACCTCAAGCGGATAAACCAGTAGAGGCGCTCTATGAGTTCTTCTTGGAAAAGGTCTCTTGATGGATTCACCAGACTACCCCTCTTAGGAGGAAGACGTTGATTCGCCAGCTATACCTTATTATTACAAGCTGTTACAAGGCCAGGCGGCAAACTGGCATGTGCACATAAACTATAAATTTATTATTATGGAAACCCAACCCCCATGTCAAGCAAATTGTAAGGGGGTGGGGGTACAATTACAAATTACAAATTGCAAATTGCAAATTACATAAATTTGAAATTTGAAATCTGTAATTTGTAATTTACAATAGACCTTCCTTACAAAGATATAATAAACGTATATATTGTACCATATAAATATCAAACACCTAAGCGAGGTATACACTTGAGGGTGGTCGCTATAGAGACCTCTGGAATGGTGGGTAGCGTGGCCGTGTGCGAGGGCAGTGTTAGGGGCGGCCTCACCACTCTGGGGGAGAGGTCTTTTGAGAGGGGGACGGTATCCACCCCTTCTCCGCCTCAGCCTGCCCTTGAGCGAAGCGAAGGGGCGGATCCAAGGGCAGGCCCGGCTGGGCCCGGCGTCAAGAGACACGGCCAAGCACTACTACCTTCCATAGAGGAAATCTTCAGGAACCTGGGCCGGCGGCCAGAGG
>JASEHG010000199.1 GCA_030018855.1 Candidatus Brocadiaceae bacterium | reverse complement strand
GTAATTGTAAATTGTAAATTGGAAATTTTAAATTTAAAATTTTCAATCTGCATTTTACAATCTTCACTAACCCCCGCCCCCTGAGCAATGGATAACTCCCCCGTACATGAAGTTGTTTATGTTTATGGGTAATGCAAAAGACATGAACCTCCTTGACCACACCCTCCAGAATATACAATCAATTAATACGGACTCGGGGAGGGAGGCCAGGCAGAGGTTCAAAGAGTTTGCAATACCACAGGGAAGCCTGGGCAGGCTGGAAGAGTTGGCCACCTTTTATGCCTCCGTAAGGGGAATACCAGGGAGGGAAATAAGACATAAGGTAGTGTTTGTAATGGCAGGAGACCACGGGGTGGCAGAAGAGGGGGTGAGCAGTTTCCCCCAGGAGGTGACCTGCCAGATGGTCAAGAACTTCCTTAGTGGAGGCGCCGCCATAAACGTTCTGGCCCACCACGCCGGGGCAAGGGTAGTAGTGGTAGATTGCGGTGTGGCAAGGCCCGTTGAATCCACCCGCGGACACGGTGTTACTGCCGGGCTTAAGATAAAAAAGATAGGCCACGGCACAAGGAATATTGCCCATGGTCCTGCCATGACCCGGAAAGAGGCCATTAAGGCACTGGAGGTGGGCATAGAGACCTTGGAGGAGGAACTGGAAAGGGGTGGCGTGGAACTGGTAGCCACGGGTGATATGGGTATAGCCAATACGACTCCCAGTACCGCCATACTCGTCTCCCTTACCGGGGTAGGGGTAGAAGAGGCTGTGGGTAGGGGTACCGGGATAGGGAGTGATGGCCTGGCAAGGAAGATAGAAGTAGTTAAGAGGGCCATAGAGGTCAACCGTCCGGACCCGCAGGACCCTCTGGACGTCCTGGCAAAGACGGGTGGATACGAGATTGGGGCCATTGCGGGCCTTTGTCTGGGGGCATCCCGCCACCGCCTCCCTGTCCTATTGGATGGCTTTATCTCCACGGCGGGCGCCCTCCTAGCCTGTGCCTTGGAGCCCAAGGTAAGGGGTTATCTTATGGCCTCACACCTCTCGGCCGAGAGGGGACACGCCCTGATGCTTCAAAAATTGGGGTTAAAGCCCATTTTAGACCTGGACATGTGTCTCGGGGAGGGTACTGGGGCTGTCCTGGCCATGCCACTGGTAGAAGCCAGTGTCAAGCTCCTCCTTAAGATGGCCACCTTCAGCCAGGCTGGAGTCAGCCGGGCAGGGGAAGTAAACAAGAATAAATCTTTATAAAAAGAATACAGAATTCTTTTTATTCTAACTACTGACTTCTGAATACTGTTTATTTATATGAAACTAGCCCTCATTGGCCTCCCGAAGTGTGGAAAGACTACGGTGTTTAACGCCGTGGTGGGCCCTCATAAAGAAAGGCAGACCCCTGCCCACGCCGCCGTACAAAATATTGCCATGGTCAAAGTCCCCGACGAGCGGTTGGATTTCCTCCACAGCCTCTTTCCCGAGAAACGCCGTACCCCTGCCTCCATTGAACTGCTTGAGCTGGTAGGCATATTCCCCTCACCATTGGAGGTACATGCAGAGTCTGCTACTGCCCTTGCCCTATTAAGGGAAATGGACCTCGTTGTGGAGGTAATCCGGACGTTCCCCGATGAGACAATACCACACCCCAAAGGCTCCCTTGACCCCTGCAGAGACCTCGGAGACATGGAGCAAGAACTCCTCCTTAACGACCTCCTCTCGGCAGAAAAGAGGATAGACAAACTCAAAAAGGCCATCGTTAAACCCACTCCTACCCAGCAAAAAGATAAGGAGGAGCTGGAGGTACTCCTCAGGTGTAAAGAGGCCCTGGACAAGGGACAAGACGTCTCAACCCTGCCGCTCACCGCCGCCCAGCAGAAGTACATAAGGGGTTTCTGTTTTTTTACTGAGAAACCCAGGCTAGTGGTGGTCAACGTGGGGGAAGACCAGATTAGTGGAGAATTTAAGGACCTCCCCACCAAGGCCCAGGTACTGGCCTTCTGCGGCAAGTTGGAGTCAGAACTCCTCAGCCTGGAGGACAAGGAGAGGGCGGAGTTCCAGTTGGCCTGGGGTATATCCGAGCCTGCAGGCCCAAGGCTACTGAAGGCCTGTTACAAGACCCTTAACCTGGTCTCTTTTTATACCATGGAAGGGGAGGAGATAAGGGTCTGGTCCATACCCCGCGGAGAAACGGCCCTTACCGCCGCAGGGAAGATCCATTCCGACATAGCCAGGGGCTTTATCAAGGCCGAGGTGATGAGCTTAGCAGACCTTAAAACCCTGGGCTCCCTAAAAGAGGTCAAGGCCCATGGGAAACTCCACGTGGTGGGCAAGGAGCATATCGTCCAGGACGGTGATATAATTACCTTCCGCTTTCATGTGTGATAAAAAATAATTGCAAATTTCAAATTTGCCAGAAATTTGCGATTAGATTTTGATGAATACCATAGAGATTATCACCACGGGGAGTGAACTTATACAGGGGGAGGTAACCAATACCAATGCCACCTATATCTCTCGGGAACTAACCAGAAAAGGGTTCAGTGTACTGTACCACACCGCTGTGGGAGACGAGATGGTATCTCTAGGTGGGGTTATTGAAAGGGCAGTGGAGAGGGTGGATTTAGTTATAATCACAGGAGGTCTTGGCCCCACCAGGGATGACGCCACCAGGGAGGCCGTGGCCCTGGCCTGCCACAGGAAATTGGTCCTGAATAAGGAGTCCCAGGCCCACATCCAGGAACTTTTCCGATGCCGCCACCAGGAGATGCCCGAATCCAACCTCCGCCAGGCCCTACTGCCCGAAGGAGCCACCATAATCCCTAACAGGATAGGCACTGCCCCGGGCTTTGCCCTCTCCCAGAAGGGTAGAGAGATTATCTGCCTCCCTGGAGTCCCAGAGGAGATGAAAAAGATGTTTCAGGAATGGGTAATCCCCCACCTGGAGAGGCTAATACCCAGAAAGAGGCATACCCTCCTGAGGAAAATACATGTCTTTGGCCTCCCAGAGGCCCTGGTGGGGGAAAAGATTGCCTACCTGATGGCACCCGAGGCCAACCCCCGGGCCGGCACAATGGTCCGTGAGGGCATAATCACACTCCGTCTCCAGGCAGAGGCAGGGGAGGAGGCCAGGGCAAAGAGTATGCTGGATGGGGCTGAGGCGGAGGTACGACGGCTACTGGGGGAGGCCGTCTTCGGAGTAGAGGATGAGACCCTGGAAGACGTCGTGGCCTCTCTCCTCATGAAACACGGCCTCACCATTGCCGTGGCCGAGTCCTGCACAGGGGGGCTTGTGTGCGACCTTCTTACTAACGTCCCAGGGATTTCTAAACACCTCCTGGAGGGGGTGGTAGTTTACACAGTGAGGGCCAAGTCCCTCCTCACCGGTCTCCCTGAAGGGCGTATAGAAGAGATGGGCACGGTAACCCCGGAGATAACCAAACTCCTGGCCTCGTCTGTAAGGGAGCGGACCGGGGCAGACATCGGCCTGGCCGTAACGGGCGTGGCAGGCCCTACAAGCGTGACAGCACCTACAAGTGTGGTAGATACCCCCTCTCCTGGTATCCCGTATACTCCCCCCTCCCCTAATATCCCGTATACTCTGCCCTCCCCTGGTACTTCATATATTCCCCCCTCCCACCAGGGGAGGGGGGAATAT
>JASEHG010000198.1 GCA_030018855.1 Candidatus Brocadiaceae bacterium | reverse complement strand
GTCCTCTACGACCAGGATTTCTTTTTTGGACATATCTTATCCAGAACACAGTTTGTAGGGTGCATCTTTAGACGCACCATTTATTCCCCTCTATTAAGAGGGGATTAAGGGGTGTGTTTTTCGGTGCGTTTCACGCACCCTACGTTACTTTATTCTGACTACTGACTACTGAATTCTTTCTTTGGTAATACTCCTGGAGGGGCCTGACCTCTACCGGTCCCTTGAGCATGGACTCTATGGCCCTGGCGGCGGCCCTTGCGCCTGAGAGGGTGGTGAAGTAGGGTATATGATGTATCAGTGCCGTTCGCCTTATGGGGAAGGAGTCCTTTTCGGAGATGTTCCCCTCAGTAGTATTTATCACGAGATGTATCTCACCCTTCTTCAGATAATCCATTACGTTGGGACTGCCCTCAAAGACCTTGCCTACCTCCTGCACCGGTATGCCCTCCCCGGATATGGCACTGGCAGTACCCCTTGTGGCCATCAGCCTGAGGCCCATCTGATGGAGGGTCTTAGCCAACAGGGCGGCCCCAGGTTTATCCCTGTCTCTTACGCTTATGAATACCGTTCCTGATAGTGGCAGTGAGCCGTCCGCACCCATCTGGCTCTTGGCGTAGGCCCTGCTAAAGTCCTTGTCCAGCCCCATGACCTCCCCTGTGGACTTCATCTCAGGTCCCAGGATGGTATCTACCCCTGGGAATTTTATGAAAGGTAAGACTGCCTCTTTTACGGCGGTGTAAGGTAGTCTCCCAAACCTATGTAGGGGTTGAAAATATTCAACCCCTACTTCTTTCAGGGTCTTTCCCATAATAATTTTTGTGGCTACCTTGGCCAGGGGTATGCCTATGGCCTTAGAGACAAAAGGTACGGTCCTGGAGGCCCTGGGGTTTACTTCTAACACATAGACCTCACCGTCTTTTATGGCGTACTGGATGTTAATGAGGCCAAGTACTTGCAGTTCCAGTGCCAGTACCCGGGTCTGACGCTCTATCTCTTCCACAGTCTCCCGCGGTAGGGAGTAGGGCGGAAGGGCGCAGGAGCTGTCTCCTGAGTGTATGCCGGCGGCCTCAATATGCTCCATAATCCCTCCAACAAAGACCTCGTGCTGGCCATCCGCTACGGCGTCCACGTCTATCTCTACGGCGTCTTCCAGAAATTTATCTATGAGGACGGGGTGTTTGGGTGAGACCTCTGTGGCCTTCTGGACATAGTCTCTTAGAGATTTTTCATCAAAAGCCACCCGCATGGCGCGTCCCCCCAGTACGTAGGAGGGCCTGACGAGTACCGGATACCCCAGCCTCTCTGCCACCGTTATGGCCTCTTTCATGGAGCGGGCACAGCCGTTGTCGGGCTGTTTCAGGCCTACCTTCCTGAGGAGTTCTGCAAACCGCTCCCTGTCCTCAGCGCGGTCTATACTATCGGGGGACGTCCCCAGTACCTTTATACCCTCCCTCTCGAGGGGTACCGCCAGCTTCAGGGGCGTCTGGCCCCCGAGCTGGACTATTACCCCCTGCGGTTTCTCCAGGTGGATAATCTCCAGGGTGTCTTCCAGCGTAAGGGGTTCAAAGTACAGCCTGTCAGAGGTATCATAGTCGGTACTTACCGTCTCCGGGTTACAGTTGACCATTATGGTCTCGTAACCCATCTCCCTGAGGGCCATGACGGCGTGGACACAGCAGTAGTCAAACTCTATCCCCTGGCCGATGCGGTTGGGCCCACTGCCCAGGATGACCACCTTGGGCCTGTCTGTGGGTCTGGCCTCACACTCCTGCTCATAGGTGGAATACAGGTAAGGGGTGTAGGTCTCAAACTCTGCGGCACAGGTGTCCACCCTCTTGTATACGGGTCGCAGGTTATCTTTGTGACGGAGGGAACGTACGGATTCCTCTGTGGTGCCGGTCAATTGGGCTATGCGGGCGTCCGAGAGGCCATAAGCCTTGGCCTCCTGTAGGGGCTGAATATTTCCAGCCCCTACCACTTCCACCCGCAGTCTGTCCTCCATATCCACTATCTCTTTTATGTTGTGGAGGAACCAGGGGTCTACATGGGTGAGCCTGTAGAGTTCTTCTACGGTAAGGTCATACCTTAACCCCTCTGCAATGTACCATATGCCCTCCCAGGATGGCACCTGGAGCTTCTGGCGTAAGAAGGCCCTTATCTCCTCTGCATTGGGGACGCTGGGTAAGACCTCTACCAGGCCCGGACGGTCAATCTCCATAGACCGCAGGGCCTTCCCCAGGGCCTCTTTGAAGGTCCGTCCAATGGCCATGACCTCCCCCACGGACTTCATCTGGGTGGTGAGCCGCTGGTCTGCACCGGGGAATTTTTCAAAGTCAAATCTCGGTATCTTTACCACGCAGTAATCTATGGCAGGCTCAAAGCTGGCAGGGGTATAACGGGTTATGTCGTTAGGTATCTCGTCCAGTGTGTAGCCCACGGCCAGCTTGGCGGCAATCTTGGCAATGGGGAAGCCTGTGGCCTTGGAGGCAAGGGCGGAACTGCGTGAGACCCTGGGGTTCATCTCTATGGCCAGCATCTCCCCACTCTTTGGGTGTATGGCAAACTGGATGTTGGAGCCTCCAGTCTCTACCCCTATCTCGCGGATAACCTTTATGGATGCGTCCCTCATGGTCTGGTACTCTTTATCGGTGAGGGTCTGGGCAGGGGCCACGGTTATGCTGTCCCCGGTGTGTACCCCCATGGGGTCAAGGTTTTCAATGGTACATATAATGACCACGTTGTCCCTGAGGTCACGCATCACCTCCAGTTCAAACTCCTTCCAGCCTATGATTGAACGCTCTATGAGTACCTCATGGACGGGGCTCATGTCCAGGCCGTGTTCTACGTATTCTTTGAACTCTTCCGGGGTCCTGGCGATATTGCCCCCCGTGCCACCGAGGGTGAACGAGGGGCGGATTATGGCAGGGAGGCCAATCTTTTCATAGGCCCCCATGGCCTCATTCATTGAACGGATATAATAGCTTTCAGGGACCCCCAGGCCAATCTTCCTCATGGACTCCTTGAATAACTGCCTGTCCTCTGCCTTTTTGATGGCCTCGTATTTGGCCCCGATGAGTTCTACGCCGTATTTATTCAGGACGTCCCTCTCTACCAGGGCCACTGCCAGGTTAAGGGCCGTCTGCCCGCCCAGGGTAGGGAGTAGGGCCTGGGGTCGCTCCCTGGCAATGACCTTCTCCAGTACCTCAGGGGTGAGGGGTTCTACGTAGGTGGCGTCAGCAATCTCAGGGTCAGTCATGATGGTGGCGGGGTTACTGTTTACCAGGACTATCTGGTAGCCCTCCTCCCTGAGGGCCTTGCAGGCCTGAGTGCCCGAGTAATCAAACTCGCAGGCCTGGCCGATGACAATCGGCCCAGAGCCTATGATTAGAATCTTTTTTATGTCGGTGCGTTTGGGCATAGTGTTACTTAGTGATTAGTTCTACTGTGGTCATTTATGCTTTCTTGTAAGCTTCTAGGAACTCATCCCTGGAGATACCGGCTTGAGTGCAAAGTGTCCTCAGCGTGGGCGAGAAGCTTGGCCATCAGACCTCAATTCCAGCTTCTGCAACGAATGCCTCAAGAATAGGTGGCTCAACATCAAGAACTTCCTTCCCGAAGGTCTCAATATGGAAGCGAATCGCTGACTTTACATCCGAAAG
>JASEHG010000197.1 GCA_030018855.1 Candidatus Brocadiaceae bacterium | reverse complement strand
GAGAAAGATTGTCAAGGGGTGGTTTTCTTCCCTTCCACCCACTTAGCAAAGGCATCGGCATACTTCATGGCGACGGAGCCCAGGACGGCAATTATAAGGACGTAAAGGGTGGTGATGGCATTTACGGGGGGGTGTGCCTTAGTAATAACGCCCATGGCTACAGTGGCCAGGACTACGGAGAATTCGCCCCGCGGCAGGAGGCTCAGCCCTAGCCTCCACTGGGCCCGGCGGCTTAGACCATAGCCCTTTCCCGCAAAGAAACCGGTCAGGAGCTTCAGTGGTACGGAGGCCCCCACCAGTAGGAGGGCTATGGGGTATACCTCTTTAATGTCAGTAAGTTTGGAGGACAGCCCGAAGCTCACAAAGAATATGGCCACGGTTAGATACTGGAGGGGGGCAACTACCTCCAGGGCCCTGGATTTCTGGCTGGTCTCGGAGATGACTAGCCCTGCCAGGAAGGCCCCGATGGCCATAGAGAGGCCCAGGGCCTCGGCGCTTGTGGCAGTTAGTATTACGATGGCAAATATCAACAGGGCAAAGAGTTCGGTGGATTCTATGTCCAGTACCATTTCTATATACTTTTTGAAGACCTTTGCAATAATTATCAGGGCGGCACAGAACCCTACTGCCTTGAACATGGCTAATCCTACAGGAAATAGCTCCGTCCTGCCGTTTGCAATTGCACTTGATAGGATGGCCAGGTAGAGGACAATAAAGAGGTCTTCAAACACGAGTATCCCCAGGAGACACTCTGTTTCAGGGTTGGCAGAGCGTTTTAGTTCCACTACACCCTTACAGATAATGGCCGAACTGCTCACATAGATTATCCCTGCCAGGAAGAGGGAACAGAGCCAGTCAAAACCCAGCAGGAGGCCAATCACCAGGCCCACTGGGAAGTTCAGGGCAAGGTCGTATAGTCCCCCTGCCAGGATTTTCTTACGATTCTTGAGGAAGCTCTCCAGTGTAAACTCAAGGCCAATGAGGAAGAGGAGGAGGATTAGTCCCACTGTGGACATGAATTCCATTATGATGGTGGGTTTGACGAACCTAGATATGGCCAGCCCGGCAAGGATATAAAGAGGGACAAGGGAGAGTTTTACCTTCTTGGCCAGTAGCCCGCTCAGGAAGAGTACCAGGCACGTAAGGCCCATCTCAAAGAGTATTGTAGAGACTTCCATTGGATTCGGTTCCCCTCTGTAGTGGCAGAGTCTGTGGAGGGCGGACACATAGGTCCGCCCCTACTGAACGGGCTATTCTTCTCTGGATTTGCCAATAAAACTCAGGAATTTTTTCATCTGCTCACTACTACCTAATACCACAAGGGTATCACCCACATGCATCGTCTCATTTGGGAGGGGGTTGGGTATGTACTTGGTATCTCTGAGTATGGAGACAACCGATACCCCCGTCTTCTTCCTGATGCCCACCTCGCCGATGGTCTTGTTAGCCAGGGGGGAATCCTCCTCCACCTTTATCCACTCCATGGAGAGTTGCTTCGTTACTAATTCCACCGCCTTCTCGTGTACAGGCTCAAAGTAGGCCCCTGCCAGGATGTTCCCGATAGTCCTGGCCTCCTCCTCAGTGAGATTGGTTACAGATTCTGGTTCTTCCTTGTCTTTGAGAAAGCGGTATACCTCCCTTTCTCCGGTAAGGCGCATAATTATCACGATAGTTTCCTCCGCCTCCGTCTCTATCGTGAATTTCTTGCCTATTGCTGGCAGATCGGCTTCTTTAACTTCTAACATCTTTCCCTCCTTGGCATTTGGTGGTACTGCCACCTGTGAGGAGATGAATCTCCCTTAAAAGGGCAGTGAAGCCCTCCGGGTCCAGCGCCTCCCCTCTTATCCGGGGCTCCAGTCCTAGCCCCTTAAGGACGTCCATCGCAGCCTCCTTGCTCAGGGAAGGCAGGCCCAGCTTGAGGAGACTGTTTATTAAGGTCTTTCTACGGCTCTGAAAGACGCACATCACCAACCGGTTGAATAGTGAGAGGTCGGGAATCCGTTCAAATGCCCTTTCCCTCCTGACCGTCATCCTCACTATGGCGGACTCCACCTGGGGCACCGGCCAGAATACCTCGGGGGGCAATTGCCTCAGGAGTTCCACATCCGAAAATAACTGTGCTATCACGGATAGCACCCCATATTCCTTGGTACCAGGGTAGGCCAGGAGCCTATCCACAATATCCCTCTGCAGGGTGAGTACCATGCATTCCACGGGCAATCCCCCTGTCAGGATAGCTATTATAAAGGGTGTGCTTATAGAGTAAGGGAGGTTTGACACCACCTTAATGGTAGGGGCACGTTGCAACGTGCCCCTACATTTTTCTTCGTTGAGCCATTGGAGGATTACTGCCTCTATTTCTGGGTCAATAGTAGTCTTTGTCTTGAGCACGTCCTTATTTAGGAAGTGTACGTTCGTATAACCCTGAAGTAATTCCATGGTCAGGCCGTACAGCCGGGGGTCTATCTCCACGGCAAGCACCCTGTGGGCCCTCTCGGCAAGGTGTTTCGTAAGGAGACCCGTCCCACTGCCCACCTCCAGGATAATGTCTCTGTCCCCCACGGCCGCCTCCTCAACTATCACCCTGAGGAGGTTCTGGTCAACCAGGAAGTTTTGCCCCAGGTGCTTTCTGGGTCTCAGCCCCCTCTCCATCAGGAGGGTCTTCAGGGCCGAAGGCGTGTCTGGGAAGGTAACAGTAGTCATATTCAGACCTAGGTGTAGGGGCACGTTGCAACGTGCCCCTACTGCCTACTGCCCAGGCGGGCCGCCAGCTTGATGGCCTCCAGCATAGAACCCGGCTGGGCAAGGCCCTTCCCTGCGATGTCAAAGGCAGTGCCGTGGGTGGGGGAGGTCCGTACAATGGGGAGGCCCAGGGTAAGGTTGACACCGCTAAAGAACCCCAGGAGCTTTATGGCAATAGTCCCCTGGTCGTGGTAAAGGGCCACCACCACCTCCAACTCTCCCTCATGGGCCTTATGACAGGCCACGTCTGCCGGGATAGGCCCGCTACAGTTAATACCTGCCTCCTGGGCTGCCCTGATGGCAGGCAGTATAATCTCTCCCTCCTCTGAGCCGAAACAGCCCCCCTCCCCGGCATGTGGGTTAAGGGCACATACGCCTATCCTGGGTCTTTCTACGTGAAACCATTCCTTTAATCCCTTATGGGTCAGCTTTATGGTTGCCAGTACCCTCTCAGGAGAGAGGAGCCTTGGCACCTCCTTCAAGGGGACGTGGATGGTTACAAAGGATACCCTGAAGTCTCCCACTACCATCATCATGGTTACCCTGGGGGCACCCGTCTTTTCCTTTAAAATCTCTGTATGCCCTGGGTACGGGTAGCCTGCAAGGTGCAGGGCCTCCTTGCTTATGGGGCCAGTAACCAGGGCGCCTATCTCACCCTTTAGGGCAAGTTCTATCCCCTTGAGGACGTACTCAAGGGAGGCCCTCCCTGCCTCGGGATTAGGCTCTCTCAAGGTCGTCTTCCCGGGGTCAAAATTGGCCAGGTCTAAGACCTTCACCCCCTCTTTCCAGTCAGGTTTCAGGCCCACCCCCTCGGCGGTACGTTGCAGTACCTCACCAGAACCTATCACCAAAGGCTCGTAACCTGGAGGCAGTAGGGATATAGCCTTAAGCACCACCTCAGGCCCCACCCCGCAGGGGTCTCCTATGGTTATGCC
>JASEHG010000196.1 GCA_030018855.1 Candidatus Brocadiaceae bacterium | reverse complement strand
GGGCGAGCCCCCTGCCACCCCAGGAGAAAGTCCTGTCCAGGGGGGAAGTTTGTAAAAATACCTAAAAGCCCGCCAGAGGCGGGTCTGCCTCAGGCATGATTTGACGATGCTTGAATGTAAGTCAAAAATATTTGACTTACTTCTGATTTATGTTATACTGCCAACAGGAGGTTTGATATGAAAACAACCGCAACTGCGAAGGGCCAAATAGTAATACCGGCGTCACTGCGCCGCAGGTTTGGGATTAAAGGAGGTACACGCCTCCAGATTGAGGTAGATGAAAAGACACAACGCATAGTCTTAAAACCCATTACGCGGGAGTATATTTACAGTCTGTGTGGTAAGTATCGTGGCAAGGGTTTGCTAAAGGCCCTCATGGCGGAGAAAGAACGCGAAAAGGAACTGTAATGTTACACAAACCTAAGGCAATTGTACTGGACTCGTGGTCAGTTATCGCATACCTGGGAGACGAGGTTTCAGGAGAGAAGGTTGCCACCCTCATCGCCGATGCCCACGAAAACAACATCCCGCTGATGATGACCGTGATAACTGGAGGGGAGGTCTGGTACATCATTACCCGCCGGACGTCTGAAGTTGAGGCCGATAAAAGCATTGCCGAACTCCATGAGCTGGGGATAGAATTTGTTGATGCAGACTGGAGACTCACCCGTGAGGCAGGCAGGTTTAAGGCCAGCCGCAAAATGTCCTTTGCCGACTGCTTTGCCGCCGCCCTGGCCAGACAACGAAAGGCCCACGTTGTCACAGGAGATAGGGAATTCAGGCAGGTAGAACATGAGGTCTTGATGATATGGGTGTAAACGATTGTAAAAATAGCCTGTAGGGTGCGTCTAGACGCACCCTACTACTACTACTACTAATGCTCACCCCTACACACAAACTCCCCTATGACAATCCTACCCTTCAGGACCTCCTGGGTCATACTCCTGGCCTTTTCTAGTGGGACGCACCTCTTTTCCAAATCTTTGAGTTGTTCGGCCGGCGAGGCGTAGAGGTTCCGCCTCCCGTACTGCACGGGGCAGGGCGAGAGGGCGTCTATAAAGGAAAAGCCCTTGTGGCCCAGGGCCTTCTTAAGAATCCCTATCAGGTGCTCCAGGTGAAAGACAGTAGACCTGGCCACATAGCTGGCCCCGGCGGCCTCCACCAGCCTGCACAAATCCAGGGGTGGCTCTACGTTTCCTGCTAAAGTCGTAGTAGTCTTTACCCCCAGTCCAGTAGTGGGGGAGACCTGACCGCCGGTCATACCGTATATCTCGTTATTGGCACACACCACTACCATATCAATGTCCCGCCTTGCCGCATGGATGAGGTGGTTGCCCCCGATGGAGGCCAAATCCCCGTCACCGCTCACCACCATTACCTTGAGCCTGGGATTAAAGAGCTTGGCCCCGGTGGCGAAGGCTATGGGGCGGCCATGGGTTACGTGCATGGTGTCGGCCTTTATGTGTGGACTGGGTATCCAGCCCGCACAACCTATCCCTGAGACAAAGAGCATGTCCTTTATATCTATTCCTGAGGCATCAATGGCCCTCAGGATGGCCCCGAGCAATATGCCATGCCCGCAACCCGGACAGAAGGGCAGGGGCAGGGTCTCTTTTCTTAGATGTTTTTTCCAGGTAGCTTCCATCATTTTCCTTTGTAGGGAGCCTTGTAGGGGTTGAATATTTTCAACCCCTACACACAAGAATAATGTTTTTCCCTGTCTACTGACTACTGTCTACTGTTTTTTTATCGCCTCCAGTATTTCCCCAGGTCCCATGACCTCTCCATCCACCCTATTTACATATACTACCTCCACCTTCGTCACCCTCTCCACCTCCCTTACCAATTGTCCCCTGTTCAGCTCAGGGACGATAATCCTCCTTGCCCGCAAGGCCCTTATCTCTTCCTTTGGGAAGGGCCAGAGGGTCTTGAGCCTGAGCAGTCCCACGTTTATCCCGCCGAGGCGGGCCTCCTTGACGGCGGCCAGTGCCGCCCTGGCCACCAGCCCGTAGGCGACCACCACTATCTCAGCCCCTTTCAGAAAATGTTCCTCCGTCTGGATAATCTCCTTCGCATTGGACAGTACCTTCTCGTTGAGTCTGTCCACTAAGTCCTTCTGTATATTAGGGTCCTGGGTCTTGCGGTAGCCGGATTTATCGTGTGTGGAACCGGTGATAATCAGCCCTTCTTCCTCCCCAAAGCTGGCCATGGGAGGCACCCCCACCGGCCCTTCGGTTCCAAAATGGGGTACACCTTTGGCCTTTGTGCGTCCTACTATGTCCACTCCTTCGGGGATACGGCAGTCCTCCCTCAGATGGGCCAGGGCCGCATCAGACATGACAAAGACGGGTACCCTGTAGAGTTCCGCCAGGTTAAAGGCCCGTATGGTGAGGTCATACACCTCCTGCACAGACCAGGGGGCGAGGGCGATGACTTGGTAATCGCCACTGGAGCCCCACTTGACCTGCATAATATCTCCATCATAGGGTCTGGTGGCCTGTCCTGTGGAGGGGCCAGCCCTCTGGACATCCACTATGACACAGGGTGTCTCGGTAATGATAGCGTAGCCGATGTTTTCCAGCATGAGACTGAGGCCCGGTCCGCTGGTGGCCGTCATGGCCCTGGCCCCGGCCCATACGGCCCCGATTACTGCCGAGATGGAGGCAATCTCGTCCTCCATCTGGATGAACACCCCACCCACCTCCGGTAGCCGCCAGGAGAGTCTCTCCATTATCTCGCTGGAGGGTGAGATGGGGTAGCCCGCAAAGAACCTGCACCCGGCCGCAATGGCCGCCTCAGCGCAGGCCTGGTTGCCCTCAAAGAAGTAATTCCCTGGGGGGAGGGGGTTTTTTATTTTGGGGGACATTTACCGAGGTAAAATAAGCTTAATTGTCAGACAGATAGGTAGCCTTCTCTTTGCAAATATTTCTCAATAGCGTTGATAATCATTTCCGCGTCAGTAACGTCCGCCTCGGAACTTTCACGGCTTACTGCCATTTCATATGCATAATCTCCTACTTGACGATCTTTGAAGATGCGTATAATCTTTGTGTAAAAGTCATTGGAGAAAACCCCGCCATGAACGAACTCCTTGTTAAAGGCACTGAGAACCGCTGAATGCTTAGAAAAACTCAGATTCTTTGTTAGCAATATTGCTTGAAGCGAATGGAAGACTGCGTAATACGTCCTGGAAGCGGCGTCGTTAAAATGGTTTTGTTTGTGAAGTTGCTTTGCAACCCCAAGGCTATCCCTTCCTTTAGTCATAATAGTTTTTAACTTTCTTGAGAGTTCGGCATCTTTTCTCATATATGAACCCCTTCTTTTCTTATGTTCATAAATAAGGGTTCATATTTTTCCCTTTCGTAACAGCTCTGTTCATGCACAAAAACGATGATTATCGCATTATGTTTCCAGCCGATTTCACAAGAAATATTAAAGATTTTGTCACTTAGCTCCTTGGTCTCTTTATCTACCAGGACTAAGACATCGTAGTCTGATTCTGGATAAGAATCTCCCCTCGCCCTTGAGCCGAAGAGGATGATGTCCTTAATCCTCTGCCCGAACTCTTTTTTGAGGGTTTGAGATAATTCTTTTAGGATTGAATCTGCGCTATTATTTTCCATGGCAATTAGTACCTCCATGGGTTAACTTTTAGTTGCCATCCATAATAAAATATCCTAATATCCTTCTTCAGTTTTTTAAATTCTTCCTCAATCCAATGACCCGATCCTTTGGCTAC
>JASEHG010000195.1 GCA_030018855.1 Candidatus Brocadiaceae bacterium | reverse complement strand
ACGATAAATCTTTTACTGTCCCTCAAGGACTCAATCAAGCCTCTCATCCCCCGTGATAGGACCGCCAGCTCTGGCCTCTTTACGATGGGGGTGAGGGTGCCGTCGTAGTCAAGGAATAGCAGGATATATTTGTATTCTTTTAGGAACTCACAGAGGGAGGGCCAGACCTTCAGGGCATGTTTCATAGGTATATCATATCACCCTCATTAAATAGTGAAAGGAATAACAGCATGTAGTCCCTTAGGTGACGGGTTATCAAGAAGTTATTTCTTACATGCTCCCTCCCGTTTGCCCCGAGCTTCTGCCCATACTCCGGATTGTTAAGTAACTGCCTTACGTAATAAGCGGTGCCCTCTATGGTGCGGGTCAATATCCCTGAATACTTATGGGTTATTTGCAGTGGGATACCGCCTACGGCCGAGGCGATTACCGGCTTGGCCTTCCACAGCCCCTCCGAAACGGTCAGCCCGAACCCCTCTTTTAAAGATTTTTGAAGGATAACATCGGACCCCCTCTGGAGTGCGTTTATCTCTATATTGCTTCCTGCAGGTAACATGAGTAAAAGAATATCTTTATCCCCCTCTGCCATCTGCTTTATTTCAGAGAAGACCTTTTCCCCTTCCGGGTCGTCTGTGGCAGGGCTGCCAGCAAGGACTAGCTGGCAGTCTATGCGTTGTTTTACCAGTTTATAGACCTTTATCACTCCGGCAGGGTCTTTTAAATAATCAAAACGTGAGATTTGTGTGATAATAGGGCGTGTACGGTCAATCCCGAACCCATCAAGTATTTTATCAATCTGCTCTCTAGGCAACTCTTTGTTTTTATCGCTCAGGGGGTCAATGGAAGGGGATATCAAGACCTGTCTGGTGTGGAGTTCTCTACTAAAGGCCGGGGCCGAAAAGACCACCCTATCGTACTGTTCAACATACGTCTTCAGGAACTCCCAGATTTGGGGATTGGGACAGGAAAAGTCAATATGACACCTCCAGACCCACTTCTTGCCCAGTTCTTCCTTCTTCTTTATAAGAACGATGGGCTGGGGGTCGTGTATAAATAGGACGTCTCCATAAAAATTCATCTCCTTAAGATTGGCCTCACTTACCTCCAGAAAGTGGTCAAACTCCTCTTTCGTTACCTCTATACTGGCCCCGTGCAGGCAATTGTGGAATTTTTTGGTCACGGCAAAAAACTTTTCTCCGCCCTTAATAAGGTCCCAATGTGCATCCACACCTAGCTCTCGTAGTAGTGGAAGTAGCCTGTGTAGTATCTCGGCCACACCACCACCCACGGCAGTGGAGTTGACGTTCTGGATGACCACCCCCCTGAGCCTCTCGGCCAGTAGCCTTAATTCCTCAATAACCCCCTCCCCTACGACGGGGACATAGTCATCTACCTTAAGCATTTAACCTCCTTCTAACGAGGGCAAGTATCCTCTGACGGAGACCCTCCAGGGTATGGGTATAGGGGTCTAGCCTGGCAATCCTTTCTGCTATTTCTTTCTCCCCCAGTTGACCTTCCAGCCAGTTAGAAAAGTCATTGGTCTCCTTCTTGAGCCTGAGCCTTGCCTCAAACACGTGGTAGTAGATGGAATGGACGCTTACCCTCTGCATTATCTCGTAAAACTCCTTGAGGGAGAGGGCATAGTGCGGGGTGGGGATTACAAAGGTTATGGCCTTCATGAAGTGGAACTCATAACCCTCCGGTGCATCGGGGTTCTTACCCGTCCGTCCCATGTAATCCTCAATAATTCCTATAAATTTTCTTCTAAGGTCTTCTATGCTAGTAAACTGAATGGTATCCACCGAGGCTATCCTCTCCCCCAATTCTTCTTCCTGGAGTATGTTTCTTATCCAGTAGGCAAAATCATTGGGGGGTTCGGGGGAAAGGTAATGGTGTTGTTGCAGAAATCGGTGGGTGTGGTAGTAGATGGAAGATTCGGGCAGGGTCTTAAGGTTCTCCAGGAGTCCCCTCAAGTCCCCCGCCTTAAGACCGGTGAGCTCCGTAAGGTAGAGCCTGCTATAGAAACGAAAGGGCTCGCCCATCTCTAGCCCTCTGGGAACTCAAATCTTAATAACTCTGACAGCACCTTCCCTGTCCAGCGGTAAATATTATTCTTCTGCACCACCTCCCGCATCTTGCTCATACGTTTCTGCTTCTCTGTCTCTGGCATCTCTATGGCAAGCCTTATATTCTCAGCAAGGCCATCAATGTCATAGGGGTTTACCAGCAGGGCACTCTCTAACTCCCTGGCCGCACCTGTAAACTGGCTCAGTATTAAAACACCAGTATTATCTGCCCTGGAAGCCACGTACTCCTTAGCGACCAGGTTCATGCCATCGTGGAGAGAACTGACCACGCAAAAATCGGCAAGGCGGTATAAGGCGGCTAATTCCCTCTTGCCGAAGTTAGACCTGTGGAACTGTATGGGTTTCCATCGCCCCTGTCCATGTCTGAAATTTATTTCCACCATCAAGCGGGTCAGTTCTTCATTAAGGTCCTTGTACTGTTGGATGTGAATGCGGCTCAACGGCCCTGCCTGGACAAATTTGACCTTGCCCTTGTACTGCGGGTACTTCTCAAAAAAGAGGTCTATGGCCCGGAACCTCTCGGGGATACCTTTTGTGTAATCTATCCTGTCCACGCCCAGGCCAACTATCTGCCCACCTAGCCCAAGGGTCTTGCGGAGTCGTCGCATCTCTATTTCCACTTCCTGCAACTGACCCCTGCTACTGGCCTCATCAAAATCTATACTTATCGGAAAGGGCCTCACCCTCGTGGATTTACCACCTTTGATTATTTCAAATTTTTCATAATCTATCCTGGCCTCAATCATACGGTCTACCGTCTCAAGGAAGTTCATGCAATGATAACGTATGTGGAACCCCAGGAGGTCATTTCCCAGGAGACCATGGAGTATCTCTTCCTTCCAGGGGCATATCCTGAAGGCCTCTGGATTAGGCCAGGGGATGTGCCAGAACTGGGAGAGGATACATTTGGGGTTCTTCTCCCTTATTAACCGGGAGAGCAGGGCAAAATGATAGTCCTGTATAAAGACGAACGCCTTTTTGTCCCCTATCTCCTCTAAAACCGTTCTACTAAAGAGTTCATTTACCTTTTTGTAAGTCTCCCAATCTGCACTTTTAAACGTTGGGCGGGTATAGACCACGTGGCAAAGGGGCCACAATGCCTCGTTAGAAAAGCCATAATAGTACCCGGCTTCTTCCTCTTTGGTGAGCCAAATGCGCCTCAGTGTATACCTTGACTCCTCTGGTGGCACCTGTATGTGGTCGTGTGCGTCTACCACCTCTTTATCTGCATCTCCTGAGCCGTAGGCAATCCAGACCCCACCACAACTCTGCATCACGGGGTCCAGGGCCATCGTTACACCACTGGCAGGCATACCGCACTTAATCTCCTCCCCCTGAAACGTGTGCACGTATGGCTCCCTGTTGGATACGATTACAAAGAGGTAATCGGCCATCTTCTCTTTTATAAGTTCTCTTAGCCCTTCTCTGTTCCACATAATACTTCACCCTGCGGCCGGTGAGGAAGGTCGCTCCTGCCATTTATATCAAGATAACACCCAGGGGTAAAACAAAAATTTCCCGTCTGCCTGTCACCCCTGATCCGCCTAAGGCGGAGAAGGGTCTCCGGGTGAATGGTTACGAGATCCTTCGCTTCCCCTTCGCTTCGCTCAGGGCTTTGGCTTACTCAGAATGCCAGAGCGGTTTGCTGTGGCAGGTA
>JASEHG010000194.1 GCA_030018855.1 Candidatus Brocadiaceae bacterium | reverse complement strand
TATAGTTTCCGACTTGAAAATCGTCAAAATCGTATCGGAATATTCTTTGGACTTCATGTATCTTACCCATTTCTTCCCCCCGCACTGAGGACAGGCTTTCGGGGTTTTCCTTTTTCTCGTAAGGCTCTTCCTCTCTCTTTCCAAGTTGTCTTTCAAGAAACGTTTCAGCCCTTCTTCCATGGTTAGCTGGTGGCGCACCAGGAAGGAATAAAAGGAGCGCCACAATGGGGCTTCTGCCTCTAGTGTTATGCCAATGAACCGTAAGGTGTTCGTTTTGTCTACAGCCTTTAATTTAGCAATGAAGTCTTCTTCCTTACTGTGTTCGTCTACATAAAAGGGATTTGACCGCTTTCGGAGAAATTCGTTGCACTGAACCACTTGGATGGGGGAAAGGACAAGCATTTGGATAACAATATAGCCAGAATCCCTTGCATGTCAAGAAAATTTTTCAGTATTATCCTTGACAATTCACAGTTTTCTTGCAATGTTTCCTTCCAAACATGAATGTAATTACAGTATGCGAGGTCTGCCGTGCAGAATTTGAGAAAAAGAAACACAACCATACGGCCTGTTCGTCCAAGTGTGCTAAGGCCAGGCGGAGTGCCTACCTGCATAATTACTACAGGCGCAAACGCAAGATTTACAGAGAATGTATTATCTGTGGAAAGGTTGTAACTGGTGATAACAAACGCTGGAAGTATCACGACGATTGCTATGCCTCCACCCACGCCTAATCAGGCCCCAGGACAGGAACGGGGCATTATTCCTGGTCGCAAAGAACCTATATCGTCCCCGTTGCCAACTGGCGTACCCTTTAAGCCTACCCTACAGCAAGAAGCCTACTTGCTATATCGCCTTACGCCAATTACTAGGTCTGTCCCCAGCCGAGAACGTCTTGCTCGGCGGTTGAATATCCCTCCAGCAGAGATAGACGAGTGGCACGAGAATAAAGATTTTTCGGATTGGTTTAATGGGAAAGTTAATCTGTATTTAGCAGAGGAGCTAATCGTCATTCATGGGGCGCTCTTCAAAAAGGCCAAGGGCGGGAACGTGCCAGCCATGGAATTATATCTAAAACGCAATGACAAGGTATATCAATCTTTCTTGGGCAAGATAGACCTGGCAGTCCGCTCCGTGGCTAGTCCAGTATCCCCCGAAGAAATGGCCAGAGCCGTAGTCAAAGAAGTTAAGACCAATCCAGAATTCAGAAAACTTTTGGAACATGAGCTGTCCAACGAAGGAGAGATAATTGATGTTGACCAACTCCACCGAATTGTTTGTCCCTCCGATTCCCAGAACAACGACGGAATCGTTTGAGGCTAAAAAGGCATATCATATTGCCCGATTGAATAGTATGTGGGACGACTTCTTGGGCGATGAAGAAGTGGACGCTGTGCTTCAACAGGACATGGATGCTATTTTTCAACTTTGGCCTGAACCCGAAAGGCAACTCCCCCCAGTTGAAGATAATCCCAAAGGGGAATTATGAGCGAACTTTCTCAACTACTTCAACAGAACAAAGAGGCGACCCGAAACGACCCACTACGGAGTTATCGTCCTTGTCATAGTAACGCCGAGAAATTCCATCTGTCAGGCAAAAAACGCAGATGGTGCTTTGGTGGCAACAGGAGCTCAAAATCAACTTGTACTATTACAGATGCCATCCGAGTGGCTCGTGGGACACATCCAGTTATTAGAATACCTGTACCCAATGAGGGCCGTATTATTGGGCCTGACATGGAACACGGCATAAGAAATATCATCTATCCCCTTATTAGAGAATGGGCATCACGGGGTTCTATAAAACGTCTATATCGTAACCCACGAGGTGTCCCTGTGGGGATTTTGTGGGACACAAATTCTTTTACAGAACTAATGTCTTATGAACAGGATGTCCTTTCTTTTGAGTCTAAGGCTCTGGATTATGTCTGCTTTGATGAACCCATGCCCAAACCGATATATACAGCTAATATGGCACGTCTTGTAGACAGGGGCGGATATGCCTGGGGTGCTATGACGTTGATAGGTACTGGGGACAAGGATTCTCCCTTCAACACCAACTGGATGTGGATATATGAAGACTTGTATCTCAGTGGCCTTGAAGACCCCAACACGGAAATTTTTGTCTTTGATACATACGATAACAAGTATTTGAGGAAGGAAGATGTTGATTTGTTTGCGGCCAGCTTGTCAGAAGAAGAAAAGGCGGCACGCCTGCACGGGCAATTTATTCACCTTATGGGCCGAGTCCACCCTGTTTTTGAAAGACGGTCTCCCTGGGTAGTCCCTGCCGTAACCATACCTTTTGACTGGCCGATATATGAGAGCATAGACGTTAATCCTGGGAGGTATCATGCCTATCTTCAGGCCACAGTATCTCCCAAAGGCCAGATAATCTTCTGTGAAGAATTGTGGTTCAAGGGGACGCTTGATGACTTTGCTGGCAAGATACATGAGTTGCGGGACGGCAAGACCCCCATCTGGACAGTCATAGACCATAATGCCTATATCATAGAGTCATCTTCCCGAACCTGTATGGCCTCCGAACTTCAACGCCTGGGAGTTGTGTGCCAACCTGCCCATAAGGGAGCGGAGTCCGTCTTTGCGGGTATCAATAAAGTGAATACTTTGCTTAAGCTTAACCCTGAGACGGAGAACCCCAACATAGTAATTATGTCTCATCTGACTAATTGCATATATCAGATGTATAACTACTGTTGGGGCAAGGCGAACAAGCCGTTGAATAAGAATGCGGACATGCCCGATTCACTGCGATACCTTGTAATTATGAACCCAACGCATACGGGTACGTCCTGTACCGTAATCAATAAATCCAAACTACCCAAGAGGTACTACTAAATGGCCAGATTCTCAGAAAAGGCGAGACCTAAAGGCATAAAGGTAGACCAGGATAAGCTGGTTAAGCAAGTCCTGGACGACTTAAAAGACGACGAAGAAGCCCTGACAGATTGGAAAGCCGAGGCCGAGGAAGGCTGGCATAATTACTACTCCCAGGTTACAGAGGAAGTGAAGGAATTTCCTTGGCAGGGTTGTTCAAATTTCTTCGTCCCTGCTACGGCCATTATGTGCGATGCACTTATGGCTATGATGTTCTCCCGATTCCATTTGCCCAAACCCTTTCTGTCCATCAAACCCACTACAGAGGATATGGTAGACCGTGCCAAAAAAGTTGACCACCTACTCAACTTTCAATTTCGTGAGGAACTCAAAATCCCCTATGAAATAGATGGATGGGCGTTAGATACTCTGGTAGAAGGCGTAAAGGTAATCATGCCCCACTGGTCTGTAGATAAGAAGATTATCCGCCACCCTCGTACAATATCCGTACCTGTCCAAATTCAGAACCCCTCCACGGGGGAATTTATAACCCAAATGGAGGAGAGGGAAATATTTGATGAGACGGAAGACCGCATAGAAGCCCCTGCTATTACCGTGCCAGATTCGGAAGATTTCCTCTATCCGCCAATCCTGAAAGACCTGCAATCCTGTTCCCATGTAATCCGCATTGTGTATAAGACCTGGGAAGACATCCTTGAAGGTAAGGAGGACGGACTCTATTACAACGTCAACGATGACCTGGAAGATGCACTCATGGAGAACTTCCTAGAGAATAAAACAATCCAGGAAATCAAATCAGGACGTATAGGTGTAGAGCAAGCCCTAGACCGTAAGGTTATTAAAATTATTGAATGGTATGGCCGTTGGGACATGGGCAAGGGGCGGAGGAACGAGGAGGTTTTTGTG
>JASEHG010000193.1 GCA_030018855.1 Candidatus Brocadiaceae bacterium | reverse complement strand
GAGGGAAGACTTGCTTTTCGTGGTTGTAACCAAAACGGAAAACCCATTTATGAACAGAAACGCATAGATACTTTACTTGCCCTTGACCTAGCCCTTCTAAGTGGTAAAAGGCAAATTACTCATGCTGTCTTACTTACTGGAGATAGCGACTTCGTTCCTGTTATTAAGGTCGTACAATCAGAAGGTGTGCTCGTTTGGCTTTTTCATGGCTCTACTCCCCAGAGGGACCTGTGGGAGTCCGCTGACGAACGTTTTTGTATTACACAGGATTTTATTGCGCGGGTCCATATGTAGCCTCATAGCTCATTGCCCTTTCCCCAAGGGCGCCCATGACGACGGCCCCGACGCCCTTGAGATGGCCGTCCGTATGCTCCGCAGGCACGGGGAACCGAGGGTGAGGTTTGTGTGAGCGACTTCCTCCAGGCACACTACTTGCCGACCTTCCCAATCCACTCCAGACATTCCTTATACCACGGGTGCCCCCTGGGCATGGCTCCACGGGCGATGTTCACCTCAAACATCTCCCTGGCCAGCCCTAAACACCTTATCGCCTCTTCTCGTTCACCCTTCTTATAATAAGTTATCCCCAGGTGCATCAGGCAGAGGCCGTAGGAAGGATTGCCTTCTTTGCCGTTTGACTCATAAAGTCCTACTGCCTTTTTATAGAAAGGAAATAGCGGGGGTCATTCACATCAATCTTACTATTAATCTGCTTAAGTAGCTCCTCCTGGAGGCCGGTGATAGAGGATCTGGCGAGGCAGGATGCGGCCAGGTAGGGGTCTCTGGGGAGGATGGCGTTAATAATTTTTACGGCCTCTTGCTCACTGACAATCCCGCAAAGGATTTCAGAGACGCTGGAGAAGGTGGGGTCGGACTGTGCACTATCCTCTGGGAAGATTAGCTTAAGTAGTTCTTGAGAGTCCATGGACTGCAAGTTTTTTATATACCTTGCGGAGAAGTAATCCCTGAGGAGTTCCAGGGTGAACTCAAAATATTTTTTTTCATGGCGGGCAGGAGTTGGGCCTCTTCCATGAGTGGTACTACTGCTCTCTCTTTCCCTCAATAGCCAGTACCGCCTGGCGGCCTGGTTTTCAAAGTCATAAAAGTCAACGCCCACGCCAAATTTACTGTTGATTATATCCTTGAGGTCTTCGCTGGAGAGGGTTCGCTCCTTTCGTCTGCACATGCTGAAGGCCACAAGGGGCAATACCTCTTCTTTATATCTACGACTAATGGGTTCAGAGATTTGCCCCCCCAATCTGCGTTCACACACAAAATCTGCAAACTGGGTAAATAGTTCACAGAGGTTATGGGGAATGCCTTGGGTTTCTTTATAAAGTGTGACCAGGAAGAACAGGATGACCGGTCTCTTAATATGCTCTTTTAGTAACTCATCCAGCCCATCGTAGAAACGTCCTGCCTCTTTAGAGGAGGGAAACAGCTCTGGAAGACGGCAGAGGTAATCAATGACCTGTGGAGGCTCAAGGGGTTGAATCTGGAAGGTGGGACCAAAACTTTCTTTTATAAACTCGTACTTCCTCTGGGTGGAGATAAAGGTTCTGGGAGAAAGGGTCTTAATATCCTTAAAGGCCTCCTCTGAATCTGGAGCCTCATTAAGGCCATCCAGGAATACAATGTATTTGGACTTATCTCTCTGGTAGCGGTGGTCATCGATCTTCTCATTCAGGTAGTTACCATTGAGTAAATCAGGAAAGCTACAATCCTTGAGCTTGTATAGTTCCACGAACAGGGGAATATAGCAGGGCCACTCATCATTAAGATACCTTTTCTTGAATTCGTGAAATAGTTTGAGGAAGGTAAAGGTCTTACCCGAACCGCTCTCGCCGGAGATAACTGCATTTTGTCTGTTTTGAATACAGCGTTCTATAACTTCAGTGGCCCATCCAGCCTCTTTGCCTGGCTCTGCCAACTTAGTCTCTATGGTGGGGAGCGCCACGTAGTGCCCGAGTCTCTGGAATTCTTCCTCTCTGCGCCTCTCTACCGCCTTAAAGTAGTTCTCATAGGAAACCTTGGGTGGTAGAAGTCCCTCTTCCTCCTGCTTCCTGGCGAAGTCCTTCAGCAGTTTATTAATTTCCTCTATGCTTTTGTGGGTGGCGAGCTGTTTAGTTTTGAGACTGGTTAAGAAGTCCAGGATGGACTTCTGTAGCTGGTCTTTCTCTGGCAGGTCAGCAAGCACACCTTGCATGCCTCCAAGGAGACGCCCTACCAGCATCTGGCAACACTGCGTATCAAGTCCATTTAATTGGGGGTGGCTATTGCATACACTAGCAATTTTCTCAGAGAGATAGCCGAGGGCCTTCTGCAGGTCTAACGTGGGACCCAGGAGATTTTCTGGGGGTGATTTCTTTAACTCTTCAGTAATAGACTGGAGGAAGGATTCGTAAGAATCTATTTTGTCCTTTTCTGAAGGCGGTAGCAGGTGGGACAGTTGTTCCTCAACCGATTGCCTGGCCTGGTCAAACAGTAGGTCTAATTTGGGGGCTGGCGGTCTTTTCTGACTTTCTATATCTATAATAGATTCAAGTTTTCTGAAACCAAGGTGGAGTCCAAGATAATATAAGCCATAAAGCCAGATGTTATGGGGGACTGCAAGCCCAAGGACACTTGAGATAAGCTCCAGAATGCCCATAGGTTAATGGTATACAGTGACCTCTTTAAAATCCACGAAATTTTTAGTCTATTGATTCAGACGCTTGTAAGGGTCTCTATTTAATCCTGTGGAAACTTGTTGAATCCAGCCATTTACATTTCCCCTCCCGTGTGGTTACCTTAAGGGTTAGTGAGCAGTTGTCAGTTGTCAGAAAACTGAAGACTGAGAACTGAAGACTGATTGCTATCAGCCGAGAACTTTTGGTTCCTGGAGGTAACCCAATGGGCATAACGAACAAGATACTATCCCTCTTCTGGAAGAAATCTAACACGCTTAAGACAGGCTCACCCTTATTCTATCCCTGGGGTGGTGAGATGGCCACCCCCATAGACTGGCGCTCCAGGCAGTACATGGAGCTGTACGGGGAGGCCGAATACTCCAGCGTCTGGGTCTACGCCTGCGTGAAGGCCCTGGCCCAGGCCATTGCGAGTACCCCTATGGTCTTTTACAGGGACACGCCCCGCGGGCGGGAGAAGCTCCCCGCACAGCACCCACTCATGAGGCTCTTCTGGGGCGTAAATCCCCTCATGACCCGCTACGACTTCTGGGAGGCAAGCGTAATATACCTGGAACTCACGGGCAACTGTTTCTGGGCCCTGGAAAAGGGGGATGCACAGGGCCTGCCGACGGAACTCTGGCCACTCAGGCCCGACCGCATGAGGATCGTGCCGGATAAGGAGAAATTCATCCAGGGCTACTTATTTGACGTCGGTGGCAGGAGCGTGGCCTATTCCAGGGATGAGGTCATCCACCTCAAGTATTTTAATCCCTTAAACGAACGCTGGGGGGCGTCTCCCCTAGCGGCGGCAAGGCAGGGACTGCTGGCCGACTTCTACGCCGTCCTCTACAATCAGAAGTTCTTCCGCCAGGGGGCCAGGCCCTCCGGGATACTCTCCACGCAGGAGGAACTGGACGATTCCAGCTTCCGCCGTCTCAAGGCCGAGTTTGAACAGGCCTACACCGGGGCCGAACGCAGTCACAGGGTGATACTACTGGAGAAGGGCCTCCAGTGGCAGTCTGTCAGCCTGCCACAGAAGGACATGGAGTTCATTGAACAGCGCAAGCTCTCCAGGGGGGAAGTCCTGGCCGTCTATAAGGTG
>JASEHG010000192.1 GCA_030018855.1 Candidatus Brocadiaceae bacterium | reverse complement strand
CCAGGGGCATGGCTGCGGGAAATCCTAAGCACCAAATCCTAAATCCTCAACATCGGGTTTCGGGGTTGGAATTATAGGGACCTCTGCAAAACTCCATATTTATATAGTCCAGGAGGGGCACGGCGCGCCGTGCCCCTACTCCCTCCTTTTATACAATACAACTTTCCCCCCCTATTTGACTTAGTCAACATAGTAAACTAGAATGGCCTTTAGACTCCTCTAGAAAGGTCTCTGAAAGAACGTAAGACCACCTAAATTCCCTCCCCCTTGATGGGGGAGGGAAGGGTGGAGGTGATTATCAAGTCTATCCAAACAGGATGAAGTTAGGCAAATTAGGAAAATCACCCTCCCCCTTCCCCCTCCCCTCAAGGGAGGGGGAACTTTGTGGGGAGTCGCAAAATTTTTCGGAGACCGCTCCAGAGAGGTGCAGACAAGACCTATGAGACTGGGACCACTGGAAGATGGTCAGAGGGTTATCATAATCGGTGGCGGGCCTGCCGGGAGCAGCTGTGCCATCGCCCTCAAGAACCTGGGCAGGAAACTGGGCAGGGACATAGACGTTATCCTTTACGAGGGGATGCAGTATGGACCTGACAGCATAAAACGGGTGGGTGTACTGGCCCCACCACTCGTGCAGACGCTGGAGAATACCCTCGGAGTAAATTTCCCCTGCCAGCTGGTGGCCAGAAAGATAGTGGGCTACTATCTCCACTCAGGCAGATACAGCATCAGGCTCTACATGGGAGGTAATCTTTCGTACGTGGCCCACAACGTGGCCTTGGACGCCTACCTGCTTGGGATGGCCAGCCGTATGGGAGTAAGAGTCCTACCTGGGAGAGTAAAAGATATAAAGGTAAACCACCATGAAGTATCCGTAGAGGGGGAGTCGGGAGGGACACGCGGGGACGTCCTTGTGGGGGCCTTCGGGTTAGATTCCTTCACGGCTAGTCTACTAGAGAAAGTTACCCCTTACCGAAGACCCAGGGCCCTGTACTCCATCATGGCAAAGATACAGGCCCCGGTGGAGTATCTCTTAGGGTGTGAGGATTACATACACGTCTTTTTACCCTCCATGGGAGAGGTGGAGTTCGGCGTAGTGACCCCAAAACTCACCCACTTTATCGTAAACATTGCCGGTAGGCGGGTGAGCTATGAGGCACTGAGGAGATTCTTCACCCTTCCAGAGGTTGCGAGACTTATCCCCACAGATGCCCTTGCGGCCTGGTCTGCCTCAGGTGGGGCGGTCTCACCTCCCATACCCTTCCCATTGGAACCTGCCAGGAACGGTTACGGCGACAGGTACGTTACTGTGGGAGATGCGGCGGGGCTGGTCAGGGCCTACAAGGGTAACGGTATCAATGCCGCCTGCGTTACCGGGGCGAAGGCCGCAGAGGTCATGCTAACTGCGGGCATATCCCACGAGGCATTCCTCTACCATTACTTCCATGCCTTCTCGGACATAATCAAGGATTTGCCTTACGGACGCGCCGTCCGCAGGCTAGTCCTCTTCGGAGAGGGCTATGGCCTCCTCCCCCTCGTCCTCCACGCCGCAGGAAAGGACAGGACACTGGTAAACGTACTCATAGACTTCCTGTCAGGCCACAAGACCTATCACAAAATCCTGAAAGACTGGGGTGGTGTGGAGCTTATCTACAGGTTCTTAAAGGGCCTCCTCCCCTGGATGCCGCCGGCCAGGGTAGAGACTGTGGTATCTCCTGAACTTGCTATGGGCAGCAGGTACTTCCCTAAATAATAGAACGCTGGACTCTATAAATAATAATGTTCGTAGGGCGTATTGCAATACGCCCCTACACTGTATGTAGGGCCCGCATCTATAAACAATACAAATTTTACCCTACACTTTTTCAGCCGTCTCATTTAAAATCCTCCCTGTATGGACACGTCTACCGTTAGGGAAAATATCAAGTCCCTGGTGGAGAAGTTTGAGAGGGACAAACACCACTACCTCTCAAAGGACTACCTTGAGGCACAGACCCGTAAAGATTTCATAGACCCCCTCTTTGAGGCCCTCGGATGGGACATATCCAATAAGGCCGGCCTGCCCCCTTTTGAGCGGGAGGTACTCCTTGAAAAGGGCGAGACCTCTGGTAGACCCGATTACAACTTCCGCCTGGGCGGCGTCAGCAAGTTCTTTGTAGAGGCAAAGGCGCCCCCTGAATCCCTGGATAGCGTGAGGCACGTACTCCAGGCCAAGTCCTACGCCTGGAATACCAAAGAGGTCTTCATCGTAGTCCTCACCGACTTTGAAGGACTGAAGGTATTTGACGCCTCCCTCTCCCCCGATAAGAAAAACCCACTTCAAGGACTCATCCTTGACCTCAAATACACCGAGTATCTCAACAACCTGGACAAACTCCTCCTGCTCTCCAAAGAGGCAGTAAGTCAAGGCTCTCTGGAACGACTCCTCCTTAAAGACGCAAAGAGCAAGAGACAGCGCATCCCGGTGGACAAAAAATTCCTCCAGGACATGGGCCTCTGGAGGGAGGGACTGGCAAAGGACGTCTACAGGCATGACCCCAGTATCGGCGTAAGGACACTTAATGAGGTCGTACAGAGGCTCCTTGACCGCGTCGTCTTTATACGCATTGCAGAGGACAGGAGGATTAGAGACCCCAGGACACTCTTTGAGATAGCCCAACTCTGGAAGGCCGAGGGCAAGAAGAGGCCCATACAGTACCACCTGAATAATCTCTTCAGGGAGATAAACGCAGACTTAAACGGCGACATCTTCAAGTCCCCTCACGCCTGTGAGCAGTATGAGATAGATTCCGCCCTCCTTGCAGAGATTATTGAAGACCTGTACTTTCCCAACAGCCCCTATCTATTTGACGTTATCGGTGTGGAACTACTTGGCAGTATATACGAGCGGTATCTGGGCAGTACCATCAGGGTAACGGCAGGGGGAAGGGTGAAGGTGGAGGAAAAGCCGGAGGTCAGGAAGGCAGGAGGGGTGTATTACACGCCCCAGTACATAGTGAAGTACATAGTGGAAAACACGGTGGGCAAGCTGGTAGAGGGCAAGACCCCCAAACAGATAGAGAAGATAAAGGTACTAGACCCTGCCTGCGGTTCGGGTTCTTTTCTATTGGGGGCGTATCAGTACCTCATTGATTATCATATCAAGTATTACCGTGAGCACCCGAAGGAGGCCCACGTACACCCCCTCTTTCCGGATTTGATAAGTGATTCGGAGGGCAAATACAGGCTTTCTATCATCAAGAAGGGGCACATACTCAGGAACAACCTCTTTGGGGTGGACATAGACCCGCAGGCCGTAGAGATAACCATGATGAGCCTGTACCTAAAGGCCCTGGAGGGGGAGCGTACGCTACCCAGGAAGCAGGGCCTCCTGCCCGTGTTATCGGACAATATCAAGTGCGGCAACTCCCTCATTAGTTACGACATCTTTGAGCCTTGTAGGGGCACGTTGCAACGTGCCCCTACTAAAGGGCAAGGCATTCTGGTAGGGGCGGGGTTATCCCGCCCCGACGTTACGGATGAGGAGAGGGAACGTATAAACCCCTTTGACTGGGATTCCAGACAGGCAGGCTTCGGGGAGATAATGGGGCGTGGGGGGTTTGACTGCGTGATAGGGAATCCGCCGTATGGCGCATCATTTTTCGAAACCGAAAAACCTTATTTCCAAAATAATTATCAAGTATTTCAAGACGCCAGAGATGTTTATGCATGCTTTATAGAAGCTGGTTTCAAAAAGCTAAAAATAAATGGGCTTTGTTCTTTTATTGTTCCTTCTGCGTGGTTAGGTGCTCCTAAG
>JASEHG010000191.1 GCA_030018855.1 Candidatus Brocadiaceae bacterium | reverse complement strand
CCCACCCAGGTGATTAAGTTCTACGATGATATTTTTGCGCTGAGAGAGGACGAGTGGCTGGAAGAGTTTTCGGAGAAATACCCGAAAGAGGTAGGCTTACCCTTTCACTGTCTAGTCAGGGCAGACATCCTTACCGAAGGGATGTTACTTAAGTTAAAAAAGGCCGGTATCCAGTCCATAAGCATGTCCATAGAGGCAGGTAATGAATTTGTGCGCGAACACAAGGAGTCAGTAAATGACCGTAAGGTACCATACTATCGTTGGGGGAGTCTTCTCGTTAGGACTTTTGCCTTTCTTGGGTGCCAAAAGTCTTGCCTTCTGGGCTGCTTCCGTTCTTATTGACGCTGATCATTACCTGGAGTATCTCTATCATAATGGCTTTAAGAGATTCAGCCTTAAAGAGGCTAATGTCTATCATCAGATACTTGGAGACTGGTTGCTTAAGGCAGAGTTCATAAATCTGAGTATCTTTCATACAGTAGAATGCCTGCTGTTGGTGTACTTCGTATCTTACCGGCTGGGTTCCCCATGGCTTGAGGCCGTCTTCTATGGGATGTTGTTACATCTCATCCTGGATGCGGCGCTTATCTACTACGTGGGGGGACTACCCTTAAAGCGGGCCTTTTCTATTGTAGAATTTAAGATACGAAAGGGTAATATGGAACGTAATGGTCTGTATCCAAAAGTGTTATACGAAAAGGCCCTTGATTTAATGTGGCAGGGTAAGTAGCATTGATACTCCCAAAGCTAAAAGAATATTTTTCCTTTCCCTACGTCTGTATGCTTGGCGCCCGCAGCTACTCACAAAAGGCAGTAGACAGTAGACAGCATACAGGGATAATGGTTTTCCCTGTCTACTGTTTACTGTTTGCTGTCCACTGTCTACTGAATCCAGTGGCGGGGCCACTCCCAACGAATAGAGAGGCCCGACTGAGGTAGATTTGAAACCCTTAGAGACATGGACAAAGTACTGGTAATAATCCCGGCCTATAATGAGAAAAAGTCCATTGGGGGGGTAGTGAGAGATGTCAAGACCTCCCTCCCAGAGGCCGATGTGTTAGTGATTAACGATGGTTCCACCGATGATACCTCCGGGGAGGCCAGGCAGTATGGTGCCATGGTGCTGGAACTGCCCTGTAATATGGGGCTGGGGGTGGCGGTCCAGAGCGGACTTATCTTTGCCCAGGACAGAGGCTACAGATTTGTGGCACGTATGGATGGCGACGGCCAGCATCGACCTACGGAGCTCAGGTCCCTTCTAGCCCCACTAGAGAAGGGAGAGGCCGATATGGTGGTAGGTTCACGCTTCCTGAAGGCGGTATCCGTCTCCGAGTTGAATGAATATAAGCCAAGCCTGGCCAGAAGGATAGGTATAGGTCTCTTTTCCGGCCTCCTGAGCTTCCTTTTGGGTACCAGGGTTACTGACCCAAATTCTGGTCTCCACGCAATGAACCATAAGTCCATAAGTTTCTTTGCTAAGGAGTACCCACCAGACTACCCGGAGGTAGAGGTTCGCGTCATGGCCCACAAGGCGGGTCTCGTTATTAGAGAAATACCCTCCACTATGCTACATCGCACAGGGGGCGCTTCCTCCATTACCTCCCTTAAAAGTGTCTATATAGTCTTGGAAATGCTGACCTCCACGATAGTGGGGATGTTTAGAAGGACAGAACGGTAATGACCCATATACAGATACTAGCCATCCTGGCCTCCCTTCTTCTGATGTTTCTCACAGTGGAACTTATAAGGAGGAAATACCTGGAAGAAAAGTACGCCCTGGTATGGTTACTAACGTGTATATTCTTCCTCCTGTGCTCCATAAATCTTGAGATTTTAAGCTTTCTGGCAAGATTGACCGGAGTACTTGTCCCCGCCAATTTCCTCTTCCTATTGGCCTTCTTCTTTCTGGTGGTCATATGCCTCAGTCTGACCGTAGTGGTATCCAGAGAGAGTCAGAGGCAGAGGAGGCTGACCCAGGAACTCTCCATGCTCAAATTCAACCTGGAGGAGATAAAAAAGAGGGTGGGATTGGGTGGGGGAGAGGGGCAGAAGGGTTCTTCGTAGACCCGCATGGACGCAGGCTAAAGTTCGCCAGAGGCGAATCTGCCTCAGGCACGACCTACGTCTACGTTTTATTGCCTTAATGTAGCCCGAGGGCCTTGTAGACGAGGTCCATCCTGAGACTCCCCTTTACGGCCTCCGCCAATTTGTTGTAATCCTCCTCCCTCACCTTCTGAAAGTCTAAGGGAAGATTTTTGTCAGTGTCGGCCAGTCCGCCGGGAGTGGTTCTACCACTTTTCTTTCTCAAGTAGCCGAGGAACCCGGTGCGGAAAGAATCGTTATCAAAAAGGCCGTGGAGGTAGGTCCCCAGTATCTGGCCATTATTACCTACTGCCCCATCCATCGCCTCAACCTTTCTGCCGGCACGTTCGGTTACCTTTAAGAACGGTGAAGAGTTTCCCTCCGTGATGCCCATGTGGATTTCGTACCCACCGAGATGTCCCTTTACAAAGAAGGGTAATGAGCTGTCCAGCATCTCCGCCCTTACTTGATAGGTGGCCTTTGTGGGGAGGAAGGTGGTGGTGGTATCCAGTAGCCCCAGCCCCTCAACAAAATCGTGATGGGATTCCACATGGTGGGGGTCTCTAATGTCTCTGCCCAGCATCTGAAAGCCTCCACATATCCCAACCACAGGGGTTCCCATCTGTACCAGGGAGGAGAGTCTCTCCTCAAAGCCCCTTTCCCTTACGTGAAGGAGGTCGGACATGGTACTCTTTGTCCCCGGGAGGATAGCCAGGTCTGGACTCCCCAGGGATTCCGCCGTCTCCACATACCTGACCCTTACCCCCGCTTCCCTTTCAAGGGCATTAAAGTCGCTGAAGTTGGAGATTCTAGGAAGTTTTACGACAGCTATGTCCAGGTCTGCCCTATTTGAACTTTTGAACCCTTGAACCTTTGAACCTTCATTGAGGCAGGCAGAATCCTCCTCATCTATATGGAGGGAAGGTAGAAACGGTACAAGGCCCAGTACCGGAAGACCCGTGCGGGATTCCAGCATATCCAGCCCTGGTCTTATGAGTGACGGGTCTCCCCTGAATTTGTTAAAGATAAAACCACAGACCCTGGCCCTCTCGGCCCTGGTAAGGAGTTCCATGGTGCCAATAACCCAGGCAAAAGAGCCGCCCCTGTCCACGTCCGTTACCAGGATTACTGGGGCCTGGGCTAGCTCGGCCATCTTCATGTTCACCAGGTCTTTGTCCTTGAGATTTATCTCGGCCGGACTGCCCGCCCCTTCTATTACGATAACGTCAAAATCCTCACTCAGGACCCGATATGCCCTGCTGATTATCTCCAGGAAGTCCCCCCTGCGGTGGAAATATTCCTGGGCCGTCATGTCCCCGATGGCCTTGCCCATAACCACCACCTGTGAGCCAGTATCAGAATTAGGCTTCAGGAGGATGGGATTCATCTCCACCCTGGGGAGGACTCCTGCGGCCTCGGCCTGGACCACCTGGGCCCTGCCCATCTCCTTGCCATCCAGGGTGGCGAAGGAGTTAAGGGCCATGTTTTGGGCCTTGAAAGGGGACACCTTGTACCCCTCCCGATGGAGGATACGGCACAGGGCGGCAACCATAATACTCTTGCCCACCCCGGAACCCGTCCCCTGTACCATAATAGCCCTGGCCGTCATGTTAGTCTTGTACCGTCCATAAATATAGGGAGACCTTTACAAAAGTTTACACCGCACTATTTGATGTCATGAAAAGGCTAGCCTCCTGCTGACCTACAGGGTAAATTCTGTAGGT
>JASEHG010000190.1 GCA_030018855.1 Candidatus Brocadiaceae bacterium | reverse complement strand
TTACAGTCTTTTCCTAAATTCAATAGTGTTACCTATGTCTATAGCTAATACAAAACACCCATTTGTGGAGTCCAGTCCGCCTAAGGTGGATGTGGCTGGAACAACCATTGTCCGCCTGAGGCGGATCAATGGACTCCATAATTTGTATTGAACAATCCATCAAAGA
Organism: Candidatus Brocadiaceae bacterium; assembly: GCA_030018855.1. Lineage (GTDB taxonomy): Bacteria > Planctomycetota > Brocadiia > Brocadiales > Bathyanammoxibiaceae > 2-12-FULL-52-36. The sequence continues at coordinate 3,678 of JASEHG010000190.1, read as the reverse complement.
AGATAATATAAATATGATGCACATCGGACTCAATATCCTCGTTACTATTACAATTATCAAAGACAAATAATGAAAATACTGCTCCTATTCCCTCCCTCCTGGCTCCCTTCCCAACCCTTCCTGAGCCTGCCCGCCTTAACCGGGTTCCTCAGGGCACAGGGGGTGGAAGTAACCCAACGGGATATTAATATTGAGTTCCTGGAGTCCGTCTTACGGAGAGAAAGTGCCCAGGAATTTCTATCGCTTATAAGAAAAGAGCTGGATAAGGGGCCGGGCCGCCACCACGTGGACAAGTACAACCTCTTGAGAAAGGCAACGGAGTATCTACCCCTGGTCGTAGAGAGGATAGAGGAGGCCAGGGGGGTCTTCAGGTCTGAGGATTTTTATAATCTGGAAAAATATATTGAATCCCTTAACGTAATGGATAGGTATCTGGAACTGGTGGGCGCCTTGTACTATCCCACTACCGTATCTACCTATACCAACAATACGAGATATTCCGTGTACTCCTCTCCTGACCTCATGTCCGCCCTGGAGGATGAGGGAGAAAACCTTTTTCTAGAGTCTTTTAGAAGACACCTACTGAGTTCTATCCTGGATGCAAGGCCTGATATAGTAGGCATATCCATTACCAGTACCTCCCAGCTCCTCCCCGCCCTTACCCTGGCCAGGCTGATTAAAGGGGCAAACCCGGACATACATCTAACCATAGGGGGGAGCATCTTCACCAAACTCATTGATAACCTGCTCCTGGGGGCGGACGTCTTCTTCTCCTTCGTGGACAGCTTTGTGGTCTTTGAGGGGGAGCATGCACTGCTGGAACTGATTAACCAACTCTCCGGGGGGAGAGACCTGAGCAAGGTACCTAACCTCATATATAGGAAAAACGGAAGGGTTACTATAAACGAACCCTTTTATATTGAAGACGTAAGCAAACTGCCCACCCCGGACTACAACGGGCTCCCCTTTGGGCTCTATCACTCCCCTAAACCAGTCCTGCCAGTACAGACCTCCAGGGGCTGTTACTGGGGCAAGTGCACCTTCTGTAACCTCCACTACGACCACCGATACTACAGACCCAGGAGCATAGACCTCATTGTCAAGGATATCCAGACCCTGAAGGAGAGGCACAATACGGACTACTTCTTCTTTGCCGATGAGTGCATCCCCATCAATACTCTCAAGCGTCTGGTAAAGGTGCTTCCGGGACTAGACATAAAGTGGATTGGCGGGGTAAGGTTTGAGGAGGGGCTCAGCAGGGAGCTTATCAGGGACTTGCGTCATGCGGGCTGTCTGAAGCTGGTCTTCGGCATGGAATCTTACTCCCAGAGGGTGCTCAACCTTATGAAGAAGGGTATAAAGCGGGAGACCGTAAAGAGGACATTGGAAGACTGCCTGGAGGAGGGGGTGGCCGCCCACCTCTACACCATTATAGGTTTCCCCACGGAGACGGCGGCAGAGGCAGTGGAGGGCATGAATTTCATACTGGAAAACCAGAGGCTGGTCTCCTCCCCTGGTTTCTCTTTCCTGCCGTGTCTCTATGAGATGGAGAAGCACTCACCTATAACCCTGAATCCCAGGGCCTACGGGTTGAAGAGGATTATGTCCCCCAGCAGGGACGACCTCAGCCTCGGCTATGCCTATGAGGTAAAGGAGGGGCTTTCTCCCCAGGAGGCCGAGGAGCTACACGAGGCCATAATGCAGAGGGTGAACGAGACCGTCTCCCCCTTCCCCTATAACTACTCCATGTCAGATGGGTTGCTCTACATTGGTAGACAGCAGCAGCGAATAGAAAATGCATCCCCTCCTCCGTCGCCTGAAATCTTATTCTAATCTATTCCTCATAGATAACCGCATACTGCCCTTTAGAATCAGTAACTATATGGAACTCATGCGGCTGTTCCACGTTCAGAAAATTCACTACCCGGTCGCAGGTACTGAACCCCTGGGATATTTGCCACTTTGGTTTATGAGCCCTGACCTCTTTAGCATGGCGGGAGAAACTGCAATTTAGTATTACTATAATAAAAAACGTGCCACCAATTATTAAAAATTTTTTAGGCCAGTTCCTTGCCAGTAGTAGCCATAGCCAGTTTGCCATGTTTCACCCCTTTCGTCCCAATTAGTCTATCTGCAATCCCCTTGATGTCCCTTGCCTTCCCTTTCACTACCAGTACCTCCAGGCAGTTGTGCTCGTCCAGGTGTATGTGCGTGGTGGAGATTATGGTCTGGTGGTAATGGTGCTGGAGGTCTGTGAGGACGTGGGTAAGCTCCCTGGTATGGTGGTTATAGACCAGGGTCACCGTCCCCACGGTCTCCTTATCCCCCGCCTCCCATTCCGCCTGGACGAGGCTATCCCTTATAAGGTCCCTCAGGGCCTCTGAACGGTTGGTGTAGCCCTTCTGTGTTATAAGGCCATCAAAGTCCTTGAGGAGCTTTGAGCTAAGAGAGACCCCGAATCTGGTTAAACCGTTGCTGTCCTTCATAATTTATGATGTTATTTTTCGCAGGAAGATAACACGTTTGTCATTGTCTGTCAAGTAATTCTTCCCACTAACTCTTGCCCTCTATCTACACCCCGTGTATCATTAGGAAAATGCTCAGACACACCTTCATTCATGTTCCGGGAGTAGGGAGGGTTACGGAGGAGAGGCTGTGGGGTAGTGGTATCAGGAACTGGGAGGAGTGCCTTAACGAATTGCGGGGTGTGGATTGCGGATTGCGGAGTTCCAAACCCCGAACCATGCAATCACCATCCAGAACAGGGCCTCCCTTTTCTCCCAGGGTATTGAAGGTCGTGGAATCCCACCTTGAGAATTCTTGCCGTTCCCTTTCTCAGGACAACACGGCCTTCTTTGAGGAGTGGCTCCCCTCCAGGGAGAAGTGGAGGATGTACCCTGACTTCGCCAACAGGGCAGTATTCCTGGACATAGAGACCACGGGTATCTCCTCCTGGCAGAACGATATTACCGTCATAGGCATCTATGATTCCCAGGGTCCGAGGGTATTCGTAAAGGGAAAGAATCTAGGAGACTTCCCCACTGTAATAAAGGATTATTCCCTCCTGATAACCTACAATGGGAGGCAGTTTGACGTACCCTTTTTAGAGGCAGAGTTCCCCGGCCTCAAGCTCCCCGGCGCCCACCTTGACCTGAGGTTCCCGCTCAGGAGACTGGGGCTATCCGGGGGGCTAAAGGGTATTGAAAGGCAGTTGAGGCTGGAGAGGGAAGGCCCTTTACGGGAGGTGGATGGCTACATGGCCGTCAGGCTGTGGCAGGAGTATAGGAGGGGCAACAAGGCCGCCCTGGAGACACTGATACGCTATAACCTGGAGGATGTGGTGGGCCTGAAATCCCTGGCTGAGAGGGCCTATAACATGGCCATTAAGGGACTGCCTATATCAGTCCCTCCTATCCATGAGGGAGAGAGGCCAAGGCTAGACCTCCCCTACGACCCCGAGTTAATAGCCTCCTTGAGACACAACCTGAACTACGCCAGTTTCTAGGCCAACAAAAGAGATGATTAAACTCGGCACCAGCGGCTTCTCCTTTGACGACTGGAAGGGCCCAATCTACCCGCCCAAGCTAAAGAAACAAGACATGCTCCCCTACTACGAGAAGGAACTGGGGTTCAAGTGCCTGGAGGTAAATTCCACCTACTATACCCTGCCCTCCCCCA
>JASEHG010000018.1 GCA_030018855.1 Candidatus Brocadiaceae bacterium | reverse complement strand
GGCACGTTGCAACGTGCCCCTACATTGAAGGCCAGAGTCTTCCAGGGGTCTCATAACAACGCTCAAACGTCAAATTGAGGTTCATTTGTCGTTTGGATTCTGACATCTGTCATTCCACCAATGGAGGCTACTTCCCCAGCCTTTCCTGCACTACCCTCAGGAGTGTCTCTTTGGAAAAGGGTTTTTCCAGGAAGACAAGCCTGGGGTCAATCTCACGGAGATTGGGGTAGTCCTTGGCGGAAAAACTGCTTGTAATGACGATTGGGATGTCGGCGTATTCGGGCACCCGCTTCAGGTGGAGAAAGAGGGCATCTCCCATCATTGCCTCCAGGAGTATGTCCAGTATGATGAGATTAGGTTTCTGTTCCTCCAGTTTTTTTAGGGCCTCAGTGCCGTCATAGGCCCTTATGATACGATACCCCGTATCTTCCAGCATCATGGCGAAGAGTTCCTGGAACTCCTCATCGTCCTCTACAATTAAAATAATCTTGTTATTGGTGTGATTCATCCTTTTGTCCTGTTAATGGTACAGAGAAACTGAAAGTAGACCCCTTACCGGTCCCCTCGCTTTCTGCCCAGATTTTCCCTCCATGGGCCTCCACAATAGCCCTGCAGATGGCCAGCCCTACCCCTACACCATCGTAACGGGGCCTTTCCTGGTAGAACCTCTGGAACAGTTTATCATATTGTTCCCTGGGCAGGCCAATACCCATTCCTGTGTCTCTTACGTGAATCTCTACCCTGCCATCCCGTTCCTCTCCATAGACCAATATCTCCCCTTTAGGGGTGTACTTGACGGCGTTATCTATCAAGTTAGAGATAACCCTGGCCAGATGCTCCTTGTCCCCTTGAACCTCTGGGAGCCTGGAGGGGAAATTTGTCTTGAGCATGAGGCCCTTTTGCTCCACCACCAGTGCATAGCCCATTATAACCTTTTGGACCAACTCCTCCAGTTGAAGTTTCTCTTTTTTGTACTTCACCTGCCCTGATTCTATGCTGGAAAGGTCTAGTACTGCCGCAATGGTCCTCTGTAGCCTGAGGACGTTATTGCTGATTACCGCGGCCAATTTCTTTTCTTTTCCTACGTCCAGTTTCCCTTTATCCTTTTCTTCAAACCACAGGTCAAAGGCCATCTTTACCTGGGCCACTGGACTCTTAAGCTCGTGGGAGACGTCCCTGATGATGCTGTCCTTTAGTCTATCCAGGGTCCTCAGCTCCAGGTTGGCCTTTTCTAGTTGCCTGTTCTTTTCTTCTAACTCCTTATTAGTAAGCATCAGCGCCCTGGTCCTTTCCTCCACCGTCTTTTCCAGGTCAAGGGTGTACCTCTGGAGTTTTTGTTCCATCTGCTTCTGCTGGGTCACATCCCTTGAGACCATTATAATGGCCTGCAAGTTACCTCTGGCGTTCAGGAGCGGGTAGGACTCGGTGAAGAAGACCTTCTCCTTGCTGGGGGCGGCGTGTTCCGCAAAGGCAGGTTTGAGTTCTTCTGCCACCTTCAGGTTCAGGCATACGTCACACCTGCAGTCCCGGGCCATAAGGACCTCGTAACATTTCTTACCTATGATGTCCTCTCCATACTCATCTATGGCCGCCTGGTTGACCCTCATGATGGTCTCGTTCTTATCTACTACGACGATGACGTCCCGTATGGAGTCAAACATACTCTCCAGGTATTGCTTAGTGGATTCTAGCTCCTCACTCCTCTTTTCTATAGTCTCCACCATGGTGTTAAAGGACTCGGCCAGGTGCCCTATCTCGTCCCTGGAGCTTACGCCCACCCTCTGACGCAGGTCTCCACTGGACATCCTCCTGGTAACTTCCGTCAGGTGGAGGATGGGGGCGGTGAGTCTGCGCCCAAGGAAGACCGCCGCCACCACTATCACCAGGGTGAAGGCAAAAGCGATAGATATGAGTGCCCTATCCAGCTCATAAAGGTCCTTATAGGCCTCATCCACGTCAATCTCAGACATAAGCCCCCAGTTGTACTCAGGGATCCAGTGCCAGAAACCCAGTACCTTCACCCCACGGTAGTCCGGGTAACCTTCTACGTCATATCCCAGCTCCCCCTTCAGGCAGGCCTGCACCCCCCTGGTGAGCTGACCGGTAGTGGGGTCTACTAGTTTCAATTCCAGGGCCGTCCGCTTCTTTATCAGGCCCATCTCCCTGATGGTGGAGGCGAAACGGGATTCAGTAATCATGTAACCGTTTTCGTCCACCAGATAGGTTTCCCCCGTCTCACCAAGCTTTACCCTGCGCATCTCCTTGGAGAGGGACATGACGTCCACCCTCAGGCTCGCTACCCCGATAATCCTGTGTCTGTCGTCCCTTACGGGACCTGAGACGAAGAGGGTGGGTACGCCCCGCTCCATCTCCCCAGCCTCGTTCTGTATGGGGAAGGCAGAGGGGTGGACACGGGTTACAAAGACGTTACCCTTCAGTGCCTCCCGGAAGTAATCAAACTCCGCTATACTGAGACCCAGGAGGTCTTCTCGGGTAGATACCCTGAGCTTGCCCTGTATGTCAGCAATAGAGACCTCTTTGTAACCGTAATTATCCCTTACGAACTGGAGATAAGAGATAAGTTCCTGATACTCCCTGTCCCCCGGAACAAACTTTATAAAGGAGCTGACAAGGTACTCCCTGGCCGTAGCCGCAACATCGGCCTTGCGCTCCTTCATCCACACGGAGATAAGCTCGGCCTGCTTGTGGCCCACGCTCTCCAGGTCCCTTATCCTCACCTCTTGAAAAGCCCTCCAGACCTTAGGAAAGACCACCAACCTGGAGGTCAGTAAAGGGACGAAGGAAAAGAGGAAAAAGAGAATTATTGTCTTACTGCGAATAGAACTAAGCATTTTAAGTCTTTCTGGAAGGCAGTTTATCACATTATGATATAACCGTCAACCATGGTCACCTATACGGTTAGGTATAGATTTGTATTTTTATAGATGAGGTTCCACATAAAGTATCGGTAAATAATTACCCTCTTGTTTGAGTAAATCCATCCTGGTGAACACTGTTTTCAGCCTAACAGGGCCACTCTCCTCCCCCTTTTTCCTTGACAAGCCCTCTATCGCTGAATATAATTCATGAAATTTTCACAGGGATGGGGGGTGAATAATTGGTCTTTCCCTTACAGGGATAAGGAGGTTGATGGATGGTCCACTACACCTGTGACATGTGTGGTAAGCAGATACATACTGAAGAGGACGTTAGGTATGTCGTAAAAATAGAGATACACGCCGCAGGTCAGCCCGAAGAAGAAGAGGAAGAAGACTTTGAGGATATGGATGAACTAGAAGAATACGACCAGAAGGATATTGAAGACGAAGAAGTAGAGTACGATTCCATCCGCTTTGACTTGTGTTCTAAGTGCCATAAGATATATATCCAGGACCCACTGTTTATAAAAAGCCACAGGAGCAGGTTTTTTAATAATTAATGGACTTAGCCTACCCCTTCACGCCCTAGGCAAATCTGTTCGCCTCAGGCGGATAACCCTGATTAACCTATAGAACTGCTACTAGTTATCAGTTGTCAGTTTTCAGTCTCCTGACAACTGGCAGCTGACAACTGGTTACTAGCCTTAAGGGTATACATAGAGATGACGCTGGCAGAAAGGATTATTGCGGCACATTCTGGACAGGGTGAGGTGTACCCAGGACAATTTGTCTACGCAGACGTAGACTTTTGTCTTGGGAACGACATCACTGCCCCCATAGCAATAAAAGAATTTGAAGAGGCAGGGCTGGAGAAGGTCTTTGACCGTAACAGGATTGCCCTTGTCCCTGACCACTTTACCCCCAGTAAAGACATAGCCTCAGCCCAGCAGGTAAAGACCCTCAGGGACTTCGCCAGAAGTCACCAGCTGGAATACTTCTTTGAGATAGGTTCCATGGGTGTGGAACATGCCTTGTTGCCAGAGATGGGACTTGTGCTCCCTGGGGACCTTGTGATAGGGGCAGACTCTCACACCTGCACCTATGGGGCCCTGGGGGCCTTTGCCGTGGGTGTAGGTAGTACCGACCTGGCGGCCTGTTTTGCCACCGGGAAGGTATGGCTAAAGGTACCTGAAACTATTAAATTCTTATTTAATGGCAGACTTCCTAAATGGAGTTCGGGTAAGGACCTCATCCTATTTGTAATTGGAGACATAGGGGTAGATGGGGCATTGTATAGGGTTATGGAATTCACCGGTCCAGGCATCTCCGCCCTACCAATAGATGACCGCTTCGCCATATGTAACATGGCAGTGGAGGCAGGTGCAAAGGCAGGGATAATACCCCCGGACAAGATTACAGAGAAGTATGTAAAAGGCAGGGCTAAAAGAGGTTATATAATGTATTCCAGTAATGGTGCCGCCTCATACTGCCAGACAAAAGAATACGACGCCAGCAAGATAACCCCACAGGTAGCCCTTCCGAATTTACCCTCTAATGTCCAACCTGTGGAGACACTCGCACGGATAGGCATAGACCAGGTTGTGATTGGCTCTTGCACCAATGGGAGGATAACAGACCTCAGGGTAGCGGCAGGCCTCCTCAAAGGGAAAAAGGTGCATCCCTACGTCAGGCTCATTGTAATCCCTGCCACACAGGCCATCTATCTGGAGGCCATTAAGGAAGGACTGATAGAGACGTTCTTAAAAGCTGGGGCCAGTGTCTCCACCCCAACTTGCGGACCTTGTCTAGGCGGACACATGGGTATCCTTGCAGAGGGTGAGAGGTGCCTGGCCACCACCAACAGGAATTTTCCAGGCAGGATGGGACACCCCAAGAGTGAGGTCTACCTCTCAAGCCCTGCCGTAGCCGCAGCCTCTGCCATTACTGGCAGGATTACCCACCCGGCAGAGGTTGCATAACAAGGGGACAGGTAACAGGGAACGGGTAACAGGTAACAGGGGACAGATAACAGGGACAAAGGAACGGGTTGCGAGGGAAAAAATCTGTCCTCTTGTCTCCTGTCGCCTGTCTACTTTTTAGAGGATGGGTATGAAGGAAAGAAAATTCATTGGCATAGATATCGGCTCTGTCAGCCTTAAGGCAGTAGTAGTCAACGAGAATAAACAGGTCTTAGAAAGCCATTACATAAGGACCCACGGTCAACCTGTAGATACGAGCATAAGGGTCCTAACAGACCTCTTTAGCCGGCACCCCAGGGGAGAGGTGGTGGGCATGGCGGCTACAGGCTCAGGAGGGAAACTCCTGGCAGAGGTGCTGGGGATTACCTTCGTAAATGAGGTGGTGGCCCAGAGTAAGGCCACCGCCTCCTTCCACCCTGAGGTCAGGACCGTTATAGAGATTGGGGGGCAGGACTCCAAGTTCATGCTACTTGAACCCGACGGAAGAACCGGGGACACAAGGGTAGCAGAGTTCTCCATGAACACTATGTGCGCCGCCGGTACGGGTTCCTTCCTGGACCAACAAGCCTCCCGTCTGGGTATCTCCATAGAGGAGGAGTTTGCGGAGCTGGCCCTCCGGTCTAAGAACCCCCCGAGGATTGCCGGCCGCTGCAGTGTCTTCGCCAAGTCAGACATGATACACCTCCAGCAGGAGGCTACCCCACTGCACGACATCCTGGCAGGGCTGTGCTACGCCATGGCCAGGAATTTTAAGAGCACCATCGCCAAGGGGAAGGAGTTCAAGAAGCCCATAGCCTTCCAGGGTGGAGTGGCCGCCAACAAGGCCATGATAAAGGCCTTCCAGGACGTCCTGGAGCTTAGTCCCGGGGAGCTAGTGATACCACAGTATTTTGCCGTAATGGGGGCCATCGGTGCCGTCCTTACCATCATGGGTAAGGTCAATGGCACCCCCTACCGTGGGGTAGAGGCCCTGCATGCCCACATGAAAAACCGCAATGCCGAAACAGCTACTATGGAAGGGCTTGTGGGAGATAATTATCATATCAATATCCACTGTATGCCCATAAAGGCCAACGGCAGGATAGAGGCCTACGTAGGTGTAGACGTGGGTTCCATCAGCACCAATGTAATAGTAATAGATAAGGACATGAACGTACTTGCCCGCAGATACCTCATGACGGCCGGAAGGCCGCTAGAGGCCGTCACCAAGGGGCTTTTTGAGGTGGGACTAGAGATGGGCGACGCAGTAGAGGTGAAGGGGGTGGGTACTACTGGCTCCGGCCGTTACCTCACGGGGGATTACATAGGTGCAGACATCACCAAGAACGAGATTACTGCCCATGCTACCGCCGCAATATGCACAGACCCCGAGGTAGATACCATCTTTGAGATTGGCGGGCAGGACTCAAAATACGTCAGCATAGAGAACGGTGCAGTGGTGGATTTCACCATGAACAAGGTGTGCGCCGCCGGTACTGGCTCTTTCCTGGAAGAACAATCTGAGAGACTGGACATAAGCATAAAAGAAGAGTTCGGGAAGATGGCCCTCGGTTCCTGCGGCCCTTGCAGTATGGGGGAGAGGTGCACGGTATTTATGGAATCCGACCTGGTCCACCACCAGCAAAAAGGGGTAGCCAAGGATGACCTGGTGGCTGGCCTGAGCTATTCCATAGTACTCAACTACCTCAACAGGGTAGTGGAGGGACGAAAGGTAGGGAACCGTATATTCTTCCAGGGTGGTGTGGCCTACAACCGTGGGGTTAAGGCGGCCTTTGAAAAAGTATTGGGGAAAAGGATAACAGTACCACCCCATCATGACTGTATGGGGGCCATAGGCGCCGCTGTAATTGCCCTCAGGGAACGCACATGGGAAAAATCCACCTTCAAGGGCTTTGACCTCCGCAACCGCCGTTGCAACATAGGCTCTTTTGTCTGCCGGGATTGCTCTAACATCTGTACGGTAAGGAAGGTAGAGATAACAGGAGAAACCCCTCTCTATTACGGTGATAGATGTGGCAAATATGAGGACTCAAAAAAGCGCAACCTGGGGAGCCACCTCCCCAGGCTATTCAGGGAGAGGACACAGTTCCTGTATACGGCCTATCCTAAGGATAAGCCGGATGCACCCAATGGCCTCAAGATAGGTATGCCTCAGGCCAATATGTTCTTTGAGCTCTTACCTATGTGGAAGGCCTTCTTTACCGAGCTGGGCTATGAGGTGGTAAACTCAGACAAGACTAATCCGGAGCTTATTAAAGGGGGCGTGGAGAATATTGCGGCCGAGACCTGCTTTCCCATAAAGGTGGCCCATGGGCACGTCTTCAACCTGCTCAATAAGAAGATAGATTACCTGTTTATCCCCAGCGTGGTTAATCTGCCAAACGTCAGCCCCAAGCTAGTACACTCCTACCTCTGTCCCTACGTCCAGGGGTTACCATACATGGTCCGTTCAGCCATGAAGTTAGACCGGCGGCACTTTAAGGTCTTACAGCCCGTGTTCCACCTGGAGTGGGGGGAGGAGCACCTCAGGGACGTCTTCCGTCAGTTGGCCAGGGAACTGGGTAAGGGAGGAGATGCCGTGGAGAGGGCCATTGATGCCGCCCTTGCGGCACAAAATAGATTTTACGACCTCCTGGAGAAGAAGGGGAAGGAGATACTAGAAGGGCTTAAGGAGGATGACATAGCCCTGGTCATCCTGGGAAGGCCCTACAATAGTTGCGATAGTGGGGTAAACCTCAACCTCCCCGAGAAGCTCCGGGAGCGCGGGGTGCTGGCCATTCCTATGGATATGCTACCCATGGACGTCGTGTCGGCGGCGGAGGACTATCCACACATGTATTGGCGCTCGGGGCAGAAGATTATAGCGGCGACCAGGGTCATAGCCAATGACAAGAGGTTATATCCCCTGTACATCACCAACTTTGGCTGCGGGCCGGACGCCTTTATCCATAAGTATTACATGAAGGAGTTGAGAGGCAAGCCTCAGCTTACCATAGAGATTGACGAACACAGCGCAGACGTTGGTGCCGTAACCAGGTGTGAGGCCTTTTTGGATAGCCTCAGGAACGTCAGGAAGGGAGAGAGACCCACCCATGTACCCCCTGTGGCTGCCCCAATGAACATCACCAAGAAGAAAAGGGTCTTCATCCCTTACATGGACGACCATGGTTTCTTGCTGGCCGCGGCCATGAGGGCCTGTGGGGTGGACGCTGAGGCCCTGCCAATGCCGGATAAGGAAAGCCTGGACATAGGCAGACGCTACACGTCTGGAAAGGAATGTTACCCTGCCATCCTTACCACCGGGGACATAGTCAAAAAGGTCACCAGCAAGGACTTCAATCCAAAGAATAGCGCCTTCTTCATGGCTACCGCCTATGGTCCCTGCCGTTTCGGTCAATACAATAAGTTCCACCGCATGGTACTTGATGACCTGGGGTTCAAAGAAGTACCGATGGTGTGTCTTGACCAGGACAAGAGCTACCAGCAAGACGTAGCGGCGTTAGGTATGGCCTTTAAGCAACTGGCATGGCAGGGAATACTCCTGGTTGACTATCTGCAGAGACTCCTCAGACAGACCCGCCCATACGAGGTCAATCCAGGGGAATCGGATGCCGTTTACAGGTACTACGTGGACATGGCAATACAGTGGATAGAGAAGGGGAAAGACCTCCTCAGGGTGGCCCAGAAGGCCAGAGACCGCTTCCTCCAGATAAAGGTGGATAGGAGTGTACCCAGACCTTTAATAGGGATTATAGGCGAGGTATACGTCAGGATGAACCAGTACGCTAATACCTTTATTGTCAAGAGGATAGAAAACCTGGGCGGGGAGGCAGTAATGCCACCCCTGGAGGAGTGGATTAATTACATAGGCTATTGCCGTATGGAGGATTGCCGCAGGGAGCGCAACTGGAAGGGTTATCTGAAGGAGTTTATTACGGACATTATACAGCGATACCAGTCCTTCAGGCGCGCAAGGCCATTCAAGGGGACCATACGACACTTCTATAGAGAGGCCCCCTCCGCCGCCGTCATCAAAAAAGGCTCCAGATACATACACCCGAGCTTCCGCGGGGAGGGCATACTGAGCATGGGCAGGGCGGTGGAATACGCCGAGGAACACGCAGATGGGGTTATAAACCTGGTACCATTCCACTGCATGCCCGGAACGGTAGTTAACGCCCTCCTGGAGAAGTTCCAGAGGGATTATGAGGGGATACCTGTCCTGAAGATGGCCTTTGACGGACAAGAAGAGACCAACGAACAGACCCGCCTTGAGGCCTTCATGCACCAGGCCCAGCAGAGGATGGAAGCTAGGCAGAAAGAGCACTAAAGACTAGGGGTTAGGGTTCAAGAACCGGGGGCCAGTGGTTAGAGGAAGAAGATTATCATCCCCTAGCCCCTAGCCTCTAATACCAATGGGTAGATCCTGGAAGTTTGGGAATAACATAAGTACAGACCACATCATAGCGGGGAAATACCTCGTCACCTCAGACCCCAAGTCCCTGGCCATCCACTGCCTTGAGGACACCCGCCCTGAATTCCCAAAGGAGGTAAAGGCTGGAGATTTAGTGGTTGCCGGGGAAAATTTCGGCTGTGGCTCCTCCAGGGAGCACGCCCCCATAGCCCTAAAAGGCTGCGGCATAAAGGGCATTGTCGCCTCAAGCTTTGCCAGGATATTTTTTAGAAATGCCATAAACATAGGCCTCCCAATATTTGAGAGCCGGGAGGCCGTAGGGGATATCCAGGAAGGGGATGAGGTAGAGATAGACTTGGGGGCAAGCAAGATTATAAATCGCACAAGGGGAAAGAACTACGGCTTTGAACCCTTTCCTAAAGAAATATTAGAGATTATAGAGGCAGGGGGATTGATGCAGTTTGTGAAGAAAAGGATGGGGAAATAAAAGTAAGAAGAGAGTTGCGGCGAATGATATGCCCCCTGTAGGGAGGCCCCTTCTTACACGTCCGCGACGCTCCCCAACCCTCTTCTTACAGTTAACAGTTAGGCGATTAAGACGTACCCTGTTACTTCTTACTTCGTTACTTCTTCCTCTCTCACCCGCTCCTGGCAGGCCGTAAACATGCCGATTTATGTGGTCGGCGTGTGCCTCCACACATTCTAGGCGGCAGGCCCGTGGCCCCCGCAATTTTTAAACGAACTCTAAGGCCTTCTGGACATATCCCTTGCATGTTTTTGGGACATGTTTTCACCCAGAGACCTTGATAAGGAAGCATCCCCGAGGTGCCTCCTTATCCGGTTCAGGGCTTCGCCCCCTCGCTTCACTCAAGGCAAACTCCAGGGGGTGTCAAGCCCGAAGGGGCACTATTTACGGACGACTGCCAAGGAGCGGGTCTTCAGATACATATAGAGAACTCTGCAAGATGCCATCTTGAAACGCCAGAGGCGGATTCGCCTATGGCAAAAATTTCTGCTAAGGTACGAGATTCTTTGCCTGGAACTACACGAACTACCTGCCTGGTTCTTGCAGAGGTCTCGCTCAATAAGTTTACCATCGTTTTTGAAAAAGGCAAATCGGGTGGTAAAAAAGTTTTTATGCCTTTGGTGGAGATGTACTTATGTAAACCTCTTGCCGACCAAATTGTCATTCTGAAGGAATGAAGCGACCGAAGAATCTAGATTCTTCGCTTCCACTTCACTACGCTCAGGGCTTCGGCTCACTCAGAACGACACATGTGAAAGACCTACTGTTTACCCTGGAAGAAATCCTTCCCCAGGACCGTCCTGGAATAATGAAAAAGGTACTGCTGGGCATACCCCCCGTACCTGCCAAAGTAGTCGCTGACAAAGGATTGAACCTCCCTCGGCGAAACCTTTTTGCCTTTAAAGTAAAAGGTACGTATTGCCCTATCTATCCACCTATCAACAGGAAAGGCCCCTACGAAATCCAGAGAGAATAGGAGGACACAATCCGCCACCTTTTCTCCTACCCCAGGTAGTTCCATTAACTTCTCCTTAGCCTCCGGATAGGACAGACCCCTTAAGGATTCTAAATAGGCGCTGTCCACCCGTTGAGAGACCTCGTAGACGTACTTGGACCTGAAGCCCAGGCCAAGCCCCTTGAGTAGGGGCACGGCACGCCGTGCCCCTACCGACGCTATCTGGTTGGACTCGGGCAGGCTATATCCTTTGACCTCATCCAGACGGACCTCTTCTCCGAATACCCTGGCCAGGCCGTCCAGACACCTCTGTATCTTTGGGATATTAGAGGCAATAGAGCAGAGATAAGACAATAGACACTCCCATGGGTCCTGCCTGATAATCCTGAGACCGTAATACAATCGGATGGCCCTTCGGGTATGCCTGTCTAGTGGTATCTCGGATAATACGTCTTTCATGGGGACATCAAGCGAAAAGAAGTGCCTAATAAAGTCCTTATCTGCCCCCGAGAACTCCAGGCGACTTTCCCCCTGCCTTATCTTAAAAAATTTATCTCCCGAATGGACATAGTACCAATCCCCCACCCTTCTATACCTGAACAATTGTCCGCATTCCATGGTATGAATTAGATGAAAATCTCTTACCTTAACGGAGGAAGTCTGATTGCCAGAGTTTCTAGCCGTCTGTTGCATTTTGCTGAGGGCGATGGAGAGTTTTATTGAATTCTTGTAGTTGGCAAGTTTTGTAACGAACCAGACTTAAGTCCTATCAGACCAAAACGTATGGTGTTATTGAAACCATTGACAAGGCAGAAGAAATTTTTTTATGAACCTTCATCCTTCCCAATCTTGTTGAAGGAGTGAGTCTTATAATTCTCATGGGTTTCATAAGTGAGGTAACAAAAAAATTCTAATCCATTTTGTTTTGACAGTCCAGAATTTTCTGATACCATGCCCCACCTGACAGCTTGCGAAGCCTACCATGGACGGTGCCCGCGGAGAGCCTTACTAACCAAAAGGGGTGGCGCTTTGGGACAGAGTTGTAGTGAGATTTGGGCTGGGGTGCTGGGCAATATTCAGAAACAGGTCGGCACCCTTGCCTTTAACCTCTGGTTCAGGGATACTGAACTCCTTTCCTTTTGCAGTAACCGATGCGAGATAGGCGTCCCCAATTCTTTCACAGGCGTATGGCTCCAGAGGCACTTCCTATCCGTTATACAGGAGAAACTCACTGGCGCAATAGGAGGGGCTGTGGAAGTGGGATTCTCCATCAGTGGCAATAACTCTCATCCATCTCAGGCGGTCAGCAGTAGTTCCGGAGTAGCAACCATTGACAAGCCTGCCGTAGATGCCACAAAGGCAAAAGGCCAGCCCCCCCTCTTGATACCCCCGAGGACTTGCAGGCTTGAGGATTTTATAGTAGGGCCTTCAAACCAGCTGGCCTATAATGCGGCACTGGAAATCCTCAAGGATCCCGGACCTTCCAACTTCAACTCCCTCTTTATCTATGGTTCTATAGGGCTTGGGAAGACCCATATCTTACAAGGCATACGGAACTCCTTTAAGGAGAGAGGTCAGCCCCTAAAGGCAGTATACATGCCGGCCGAAGACTGGACCAATGAGTTTATTCAGTCCCTTAAAGGCGGAAAGGTTGAAGGCTTCCGTCATAAGTATAGGAAGGTAGACGTCTTCCTGATGGATGACGTACATTTCCTTTCCAGTAAGGAGGGTATCCAGGAGGAACTGATTCACACAATTAATGCCCTGGCCCAATCCTCCAAGAGGATGATTTTCGCCAGCGATGCCCACCCGAAACTTATAAAAGAACTCAAGGAAAGCCTGGCGAACCGTATGATGGGGGGGATGCTCGCTGAAATACACCCTCCGGATTTTAAAACCACCCTTGCCATTGTTCAAACAAAGGTCTCAAGGCTTGGACACTCATTCTCTAGAGAAGTCCTCGTAGATATGACAGATGGCCTCAAGGGCCGCAGTATAAGAGAGATTGAAAGCGCTCTAACGGCACTCCTTGCCCAGGCAACTACCTATCAGAGAGAAGTGGACGTAAAACTCGTCAAGGAGGTCTTTAACCATCTCTTTGGCCAGAGGAGACGGAGGGTCAGCCTGGAAGACGTAGAGGCAGTAATCAAGAATCACTTCCATCTTACTGCCCAGGAATTATGGTACCCAGGAAGGAGGCGTTCCTTACAACTTCCAAGGCAACTCTGCTGTTATTTTGCCAGGACACTCACTAATCATTCCCATGAGGAAATAGGCCGTCACTTCGGCAACAAGAGACATACCTTTTGTGTATCTTCTATGGGCAAGATAAAAAAACGCCTTGAAAATGATATAGAATTCGTTAAACTGACGGAGAAGCTACACGAAGAGATTGCCCGTAAAACTTTTGCTTAGAAACCTTACTTCAGGGGGTAGTAAACTAGGGGATAGGGGGTAGGGTGTAGGGGATAGCAATATAAAATCTTGCTACTCCCTACTCCCTAATCCCTACCCCCTGCTCTACTCCCTACTCCACCTCTTGAACATCAGCGACCGACTCCGCCGTTTACGACAGAAGGTAATTAAAAAAGGCCTGGACGGGCTGGTCATCACCAAACTTCCAAACGTAAGGTATATGAGTGGCTTCACAGGCTCAGAGGCCCTCATCCTTCTCACCAGGGATAGGTTCATCTTTCTTACTGATTTCCGCTACATTGAGCAGGCCCAGGGAGAATGCAAAGACCTGGAGATAGTAGAGAGAAAGAGAGCTCCCATGAAGGCCCTGGGAAACCTGGTAAAGAAACAAGGGCTCAAGGTGTTAGGTTTTGAGTCTGAGGCCCTCAGTTTTGCCCAATACGCAGAACTCAAAGGCTTGGCCAGGAAGGTGATACCTGTAAAAGGGATGGTAGAAGAGATGAGGGAGGTGAAAGAAGAGGAGGAGATAAACCGGCTCAAGGGGGCGATAAAAATAGCAGAGGAGGCCTTTAAAAAGGTACTCAAGGGGGTTAGACCAGGCGTGACGGATAAGCAGATAGCCAACCGGTTAGAGTTTGACATGAAAGAGGCCGGGGCTGAAGGGGCGGCCTTCAACACCATATGTGTGGTGGGGGAGAGGGCCTCTCAACCCCATGCCCTCCCCTCAGGTGTGTCAGTCCGGCCTGGCAGCAGCCTCCTTATTGACTGGGGCGCCAGGTGGAGGTTGTATAATTCTGACTTGACAAGGGTTGTATTCCTCAATAGAATCACCTCTCAGGCCAAAAAAATATATCGGATTGTAAAGAAGGCCCAGGGCCTGGCCATTGAAAAGATACGGGAGGGAGTAAGTGCAAGGGAGGTGGACCTGGCGGCCAGGAACTATATAGAGAGTCAGGGGTATGGTAAAAATTTTGGCCATGGCCTCGGACACGGCATAGGCCTGGAGGTACACGAGAGCCCCCGACTTTACAAGACCAACAGGAGACTGCTTAAAGCGGGGATGGTCGTTACCGTAGAACCAGGCATATACCTGCCTCAACAGGGTGGCGTGAGAATAGAAGACGTTGTGCTCGTAAAGAGAGACGGCTGTGAAGTCTTGAGCCACATCCCAAAAGCACTGGAAGCGGTAGTACTGTGACACCCCGATGAGGCAGGAAAGAATCTCCGACCCAAGCAAGAGGGCCTATAGAAGTATGGACACGATGAATAAAATAAAAGAGCTCATCTCCCTGATGAATACCAACGACCTCGCCGAGATTGAGGTCCAGGAAGATACCTTCCGGATAAAAGTGAGGCGCAGTAACGGCGTCCAGCCCTCCGTCCTCCCCAGCCATCAACTCCCTGGCGCCATGGAAGAAGGACAGCGACTCCTGCCCAGGAAGGACAACTTCCTTGAGATAGCCTCTCCAATGGTGGGCACCTTCTATAAGGCCCCCACCCCCGGTGCAGAACCCTTCGTAGGGGTTGGTGATATGGTAGACCCCGAGACGGTGGTGTGTGTCATAGAGGCCATGAAAATTATCAATGAAATCAAGGCAGAGCTATCCGGCAAGGTAGTAGAGACACTGGTGGAGGATGGAAAAGCAGTAGAGTATGGCCAACCCCTCTTCAGGGTCTTACCCCTCTCGCCTGAGCAAACAGCCCAACAGAGGTAAAGATGTTCTCAAGGATATTGATAGCCAACCGGGGGGAAATAGCCCTAAGAGTCATCAGGGCCTGCCGGGAGTTGGGCATAGAGACCGTGGCCGTCTTCTCCAAGGCAGACGAAAATGCCAGATACCTCAAATATGCCGACGACAAGGTATGTATAGGCCCTCCCCCCTCTGAGCAGAGCTACCTTAACATCCCCAGTATTATCAGTGCCGCCGAGGTTACTGACGTAGAGGCCATCCATCCTGGCTACGGGTTCCTCTCCGAGGCCAGCCACTTTGCGGAAATCTGCGAATCCTCTAACATCACCTTTATCGGCCCTTCCTCCAAGACCCTACAGCTTATGGGCAATAAGTCCCAGGCCAAAAAGGTCGCCATGGAAAATAAGGTCCCCGTCACCCCTGGCAGTGCCTCCACCATCACCAACCAGCAAGAAGCCGTAAGTATTGCCCATAAGATAGGCTTCCCGGTACTGATAAAGGCAGCCGCAGGCGGGGGAGGGAGGGGCATGAGGATAGCCCACAACGATGCCAGCCTGGTGAACGCCCTGGCTATGGCCCAGAGGGAGGCCGAGACCGCCTTCAAGGATTCCTCCATATACATTGAGAAATACATAGAGCATGCCCGCCACGTGGAGGTCCAGATACTGGCAGACCAGCACGGTACCATACTACACCTTGGAGAGAGGGATTGCAGTCTCCAGCGCCGTCACCAGAAACTCCTGGAGGAGACCCCCTCCCCTGGCATAACGCCAAGGCTCAAGGGCGACCTCTACACGGCCGCCCTCAGGATGGCCAAGGCCGTTAACTATACTAATGCCGGTACGGTAGAGTTTCTCGTGGACAGGGACGGTAAATTTTACTTTATTGAGATGAACACCCGCCTCCAGGTAGAACACCCCATAACAGAAATGGTCACGGGCATAGACCTGGTAAAGGAACAGATAAGGATTGCCTCAGGTGAACCCCTGAAGTACCGTCAGAAGCACGTAAGGTTTGATGGCGTGGCCATAGAGTGCCGCATATATGCCGAAGACCCGGATAACGGCTTCAGACCACATCCAGGGAGGATATCTACGTACCATGTCCCTGGGGGAAGGGGCGTCAGGGTAGATTCCCACGCCCACCAGGGCTACGAGATACCCCCATTTTACGACTCCCTCATCAGCAAGTTAATAGTACATCAGGCCACACGACAGGAGGCCATTGCCTGCCTCAAGAGGGCACTGGAGGAGTACGTAATAGAAGGGATAAAGACCACAGTGCCCCTCCACACGAAACTCCTCAACCACCCCAACTTCCTCAATGCAGACTTCAGCACCACCTTCGTTGAGGGCCTCCTGGGGCGGGAACAGTAGGCATAATAGTAGCCGGAGTGTAGCCGCAGGCCGTGCCTGAGGCAGGTCTGCCTTTGGCATGACTTTAGCCTGCGTGACCCTCCTAAGGCAGATTTCCCATGTCCATATTATCCACAAAACCACCAAAAATTTCCTTGATATTTTCCTCAAAAGTAGTAACATTTGCCCCAAATTGCCTGTAGGGGCGTACTACTACAGTATGCCCATATCTGTTACTGCCGATTTTTGATGTAGGGGCAATCCGCCACAGGTGGACGGTTGCCCCTCTAGGGCAGGGGTAAACCCTGTCCCTACAGCTTCTCATCAAACCTTTTAATCAGGAGGAGGGCCAATATGCGTAAGAGTACGTGTTTGTTAATCTTAGCGCTATTGTTCATGGCAGGAATGATAGTGGGTACCACTTCCTACGTGTGGGCCACAGAGGAGAAGGCAGCCCACGTGACCATAGACCAAGTGGTGAGTGTCCAAAAATATAATCGCTCCATCCACGTCATGGCCATGTTGATGGTAGGTTTCGGTTTTCTCATGGTCTTTGTAAAGAAATATGGACGCAGTGCGGTAACGGCCACCTATCTTCTGGTAAGCATCGCTGTACCTATGTACCTATACATAAACGGCAAGGGTTACCTTGGTGAACCTAAGAGCGACGTGGACGGTCTCCTGCTGGCAGAGTTTGCTGCGGCAAGTCTGCTTATCTGTGCTGGGGCACCCCTGGGGAGGTTGAAGATGTCCCAGTATCTCCTCCTGGCCCTACTGTTTACCCCCTGTTACATGATAAACGAGTGGATACTCCTGGAATCCGGGTTGGGCCTTATCCCTCACGGGGGTTTTGTAGATACAGGTGGTTCCATCTTAATACATGCCTTCGGGGCCCTATTTGGACTAGGGGTTATAATGAACATGACTACCAAAGAGGAGTTTGCCGTACCAGTGGAATCAGACCATACCAGTGACCAGTTCTCCATGCTGGGCAGTATGGTCTTATGGCTCTTCTGGCCCAGTTTCTGTGCGGGGCTAGTGGAACCAAAGGCAGTACCTTTCACGGCAGTTAACGTGTTCATGGCACTCTGTGGTGCCACCATAGCCACCTACTTCGTCTCATCAACCCTCAGGGGCAAGATTGCCATTGGGGACGTTGCCAATGCGGCCCTGGCAGGGGGTGTGGGGGTAGGCGCCACCTGTGACACGGCATCCCATCAAACGGCCTTTATAATAGGCATCCTGGCAGGCGCCCTCTCCACTATCGGCTTTGTAGCCATCCAGCCCGTCCTCCAGAACAAGATAAAGGGGATAGATACATGTGGCGTTACAAACCTGCACGGCTGGCCAGGGCTTATGGGGGGCATAGCCGCCGCCTTCTTAGTACCTGGGATAGTACCTGCAAACCAGTTTAAGGGTATAATCATTGCCATCATCCTGGCACTGGTAACAGGTTACGTTACCGGGCAGGTACTGGCCTACTTTGGCAGACGGCGTACACCCTACGTGGATGAGGAAGAGTTCCTATAAAGGATTTTGAGCTGTAGGGGTACGTTGCAACGTGCCCCTACTGCCACTTCCCCATCCCCCATCTGCCCAGTTAGCCACTGTAATCCTAAAGAAACGCCCTACCTCCCAAAGATCGTGGCAGAGGCATACTACCTGAGGTGGACTTACCAGGATTAGTCTACTTTTGTCCGAAGGTCAGCCCTTGACAGGGAGAGATTTTCCTGTAAAATTCAGTTTTTACTTTCCTGAGAGGGACTGGGGAAGACGTGCCTGAGGTAAATGGCAAGCGTTGAATTTCCTGCTTTTTATGAAGTGGATTGGGAATGGTCGTGAAGGTCACGCCCTCTGTATGTCCTTTTTTAAGGTCTTCCTCTCCGCTACCAGAGGCTTTTAGCCATGCACACCAGTATGAGCCGGGTGGAAATCATCGGCTCAAAAAGACACTATAACAGGGTACTTGAAGGCCTACAGTCCTGGGGAAAGCTCCACATGGAGCACATATTGGACGCCGGAACCAGGGCTTCCCTAAAGGGTGTGGAATTAAGTGCCCAGGAACGAAAAGAGAAGCCATTTAGAGAGGCACTTGAGAAATTACTCTGTGACCTCTTCAGTTACCTCCCTTCCGGCTTTGACC
>JASEHG010000189.1 GCA_030018855.1 Candidatus Brocadiaceae bacterium | reverse complement strand
CGGTGCCAGGGGAGAAAAAAATGGGCAAAGTTGAGTTTTATTTGAAGTTGTTCCTTGTAACGATACTGATGGGTTTAGCAGTGGGTTGTGCAGAGACGGAGGAACTGAGGGGCCTTAACCGCCGCCAGGCCATCACCATCCGGGACCAGTCGGATGAGATAGACCGCCAGAAGAAAGACCTGGCAATGTATCAGGAGAGGGCTAACAAGGAGGCGGAGGAAAAGAAGAGGCTGATGGACGAGCTAGATAAGCTGGCCAGGGCCATCGGCCACGGCGCCTCGGTCAGGGAGACCCCGGAGGGGCCGGTTATCCAGCTTCCCGAGATAATCCTCTTTGACTCTGGCACAGCCGAGTTGAAACCTGAAGGGCAGGCGGCCCTGGGCAAGATAGTAGAACACCTCAAGGCCAATCCCAGGGAGGGCCTGAGGGTTGATGGTCACACAGACTCTGACCCGATTGTGCGGACCAAGTACCTGTGGGAGACTAACCATCATCTGGCCGCCGGGAGGGCACTGAGCGTCTTCAAGTTCCTGACCTCTCAGGGGGTGGACGAGAGGAGGGTATACATCGCCGCCTACGGTCCCAACCGCTCTATAGCCAGTAATGCCTCCGACGAGGGGAAGAGGAAGAACCGTAGGGTAGAGTTCCTCCTAGTTGCCCTGACAAAGACAGAAGGAGGAGGTAGCCCGTAATAAAGGGCCTTTGTTCCTTCGTTTTCACTCAGGACATGTTTTAGGGTTTATGGTGTAGCGTGCAAGTCATGTCCGCCTTAGGCGGACGGTTCCATCCGCCTTAGGCGGAGCGGACTTGTCGCACACGTTTTAATCCGCCTCAGGCGGAATGGAAAACCCGTGCGATATCCGCCTCAGGCGTGTCGCACGTTACATAGGAAGTTAATGGTAAGTAAAAAGAGTGCAGTCCAGTCTGAGGGGAGTCTCCTCTGGGGCTTCTTTACCTCGGTAAAACTGGCAGTAGTCCTCATATTCCTCATAGCCCTGGCCTGCGGCCTTGGCACCTTTATCGTCCAGGATAAGGCCCCCGAGGAGTATAAGGCCCGCTTCGGGGAAGGCCTGGCCGGTCTCCTCCAGCTCGCCCAGTTTACACATATATTCAGCTCCTACTGGTTTACCCTTCTTCTGGTACTGGTGGTTGCCAACCTGGCCTGCTGTACCATAGACCGCTGGCGAGGCACCCTCTTACAGACGGGGTTCATCCTTACCCACATCAGTATAATCCTCATCCTCCTGGGGAGCATCATAGGGCTGAGGTTTGGGCAGAAGGGGGTGATGTGGATTGCCGAGGGGCAGAAGATGGAGCAGTTCCACCTCAGGGACGGTACCCCTAAACCCTTGCCATTTGAGATACACCTGGACGCCTTTATTACGGAGAAGCACCCCCCCAAGTATGACCTCCTTTCCTACGTAAAGGACCAGCATAAAGAGAAGTCCCTCCCAATAGAGATGGGCAGGCCACAGCCAGTGCCTAAGAGCCCTTACGTGGTTACCATAAAGGATTACATCCCGGACGCCGCCCTCCTGGAGGAGGCCATAAATACCTCTGATGAGGTAAAGAACCCTGCCATCTTTGTACAGCTTTACGGCTCGGAGACCGTGGCCGTGGAAGGCTGGCTGGTAGCGAACGACCGCAACTGGTACGTAGATAGAAAGAGGGACCTCAGGTTAGAGTACCGATGGGTAACCTCTGAGGAAGAACTCAAGAAGGCCCAGCTAGCAAACCCCTCCAGTCCTTCCAGGCCCAAGCTCATTGCCCGCCTGAAGGAGAAGGGCGTCTCCCAGGAGTTTCAGGCAGAGGTGGGTAAGAACTTTACGTGGGAGGGATACAATCTAAAGATACTGGATTTCACCCTGGATTTCACCCAGAGGATGAAACCCTTAAAAGAACAACAGCCCAATAACCCCGCCATCCAGGTGGAGATGGACGGTCCCCAGGGGAAGGAGAGCCGATGGGTCTTCGCCAGTTATCCTGATTGGGACGAGATGCACCCTACCAAGTATAAAGAGCTGAAGCTCCTCTGTGAGGTGCCGCAGGACCTCTCCTTTGCAAGTCAGCAGGTCAGGATACTCCAGGGGCCGAACGACCAGCGCCTGCTTGCTTACATAAAAGAGGATAAGGTGGTGGAGAGCTTCCAATGGGAGCTGGAGAAAAAATATGATGTCGGTAACTCTGGCCAACAAATCAAGGTCTCTAAATTCTACCCCTCCTTCGGGGTAAAGCAGTCCGTGGTGAAGAGGTCCGACGAGCTCAAGAAACCGGCCCTTTTTGTGGAGATGGACGGGCCGAGGGGCAAGACTACTGATTGGGTCTTCGCCGAGGCCCCGCAGGCTACGGCCTATAAGGATGGGAATCTCTTCCTCCTCTACAAACAGATGGGGGAGAACATTAAGGACTGGAAGAGCAAGCTCAGGATAGTGGAGGGGGGAAAGACCGTAGCGGAGAAGACCATTGAGGTAAACGACCCCTTAAAATACGGTGGTTACGCCTTTTATCAGGCCAGCTACGACCCCCAGAACGAGAAACTCTCCGGGCTACAGG
This sequence comes from Candidatus Brocadiaceae bacterium, assembly GCA_030018855.1. Taxonomy (GTDB): domain Bacteria; phylum Planctomycetota; class Brocadiia; order Brocadiales; family Bathyanammoxibiaceae; genus 2-12-FULL-52-36. The sequence goes on along the minus strand of JASEHG010000189.1, from coordinate 1,297 downwards.
TAGCCCGGGACCCCGGGGTCCTCCTGGTCTATATTGGCTTTTCCTCCCTTTGTTTTGGTATAATATTTATATTTTACATAAAACCACTGCTTAGACGCAGGATGACTGCTTCGGATGCGGCGACACAGGAGGGGACTTAAATGGGAAGTATTAACATTAACATTACGCTGGTAGCCTTTGTCATAGTTTCCATTACCTATGTTATTAAAGAGGTATGGAGGCCGGAGGTTTTACGCAGGGGGGCCGTAGCCCTATTCGTGGCGGCCTTCCTCCTTAATACTGTGCTGGTAGTAAACAGGTGGGTAGAGGCGGGCCATGCCCCTTTTTCTAACCTTTATGAGTCTCTAGTCTTCTATGCCTGGTCGGTTGGCTTTGCATATCTCGTCCTTGAATACCTCTACGGGCTGAGGATAGTGGGCGCCCTGGCCGCCGTACTGATTATGCTCCTGCTCCTCTACGCCTCTACCACGGACGAGACCATCAGGCCCCTCATGCCTGCCCTCCAGAGCAACTGGCTGACTATCCACGTAGTTACCTACTTTATTGGTTATGGCGCACTGGGCATATCCTTTATCACGGCACTCCTGTTCCTGGGAAGTTGGATACGCAGTGGGAAAAACTCTGGTGAGACCACGCTTGGCTTTGAGAAACTTTCCTACAAGATAGTGGCCTTTGGTTTCCCCTTCCTTACCCTTGGCCTGGTCACGGGGGCCGTATGGGCCAACAAGGCATGGGGTACTTATTGGTCCTGGGACCCCAAGGAGACCTGGTCCCTCATCACCTGGCTCATTTACCTCGGCTACCTCCACCTGCCCCTCGTACTGCCCAGGATGAACATAGACAGGGCAAAAATCCCCCTGATACAGTCCTCCTGCCTGGTATTGGCCTTTCTGGCCGTAGTATTTACCTACCTCGGACTGGCCTACCTCCCCTCCGCCTCTGACAGCGAGCATATCTATGGGAATAAGTAATATGGAGTCCAGCGACTATATCGCCGGATAAGACCATTGACGCAGTCAATGGACTCCAAAGAAAAGGCCCGTGCCCATGTCCTGGTGGAGGGCAGGGTGCAGGGGGTCTTCTTCCGGGCCAATGCCTTTGATAAGGCAGAGGCCCTGGGGCTTACCGGTTGGGTAAAGAATACGGGGGACGGCCGGGTGGAGGCCGTCTTTGAAGGCCGGAAGGGGGATATAGAAGAGATAATCCGGTGGTGCCACAAGGGCCCCCCAGGCGCCGTGGTAACCCATGTGGAGGTCTCCTGGGAAGTAGCAGAGGGGGAGTTTAAGAACTTTTCTAT
>JASEHG010000188.1 GCA_030018855.1 Candidatus Brocadiaceae bacterium | reverse complement strand
GTTCAAACTTTTTGAAATAGGAGATTAAATTCATGGACGAAACGAAAGAACAAGTTGACTCCAAAGAGAGTGCTACCCCCGTTACCCCTGCTACCTCTACGCCAGATTATGAGGCGGAGAAAAAGGAACTAGAGGCTAAGTACACACAGGCTTTGGAACAAAATGCCCAATTAGCTCAGAGAATCAACCAGGTCTCACTGCCGGCAACACAGCCCACAACGCAATCCGCACCACAACCAGAGAGAGCGAAGTATCCTAGCCCCGAACTTTATAGTGAGAATCCTCAAGCCTACAGCGAACAAGCCCAGAAATGGATGGAACAAACAGTAGCAGATAGGGTTTCGGCCCAAATAAGGTCAATCCAAGCGGAGACACAGGGGCTTACGAAGGTGCAAGGTATAAACAAGTATTTACAGGGCAAGTACGGGGAGGAACTAGGCAAAGGGCTTAATAGTGAGCTTGTTAAGGAGGCTACTACCATTTTTGCGGAAATGGGGATTACTGCTGACCCCAATACCGTGGAGTACAAGTTAGCACAACAGGCAGCCCTGGACAGGGCCAATGCGGAGATTATGTCCAAGAAGATGACCCAAGAGGCCAAGGACGCTAAAGACGAATCGGCGAGACGCAGTGCGGCAGACGCTGGCGTACCTGCTCAATCCACTGTCCGCAAGGGTGCTGACGGATTACCTGAACTGGACGCAGAAGAGATACGGATAAACAAGCGTTATGGCATAGCCCAAGAAAAACTTAAGAAGGCCAAAGCTAGGCTGGAGGTGGTGGAATAATGCCCAAAGGCAAGAAGTTGGGGAAACCATTCAAAATGAAAGTACCGAAGGGATTTAAACCATTTAAGACCAAAGTCCCTTCGGGATTTAAACCCATTGAATCCGCATTTTAGGAAAAAGGAGGAACATGGCGGACAAGAAAGAACATATTGAGGCGGTCTCTAGCACCTTCCCGCAAGAAAGGATAGTCAATGCCAAACCTGAACTGGTTTATCGTAAGGTACGCAAGGACAACATTGAGTACCGTAGGGGCTTAGGCTACGAGTTTCCGACAGGAGACGAAAAACTCCAGGGATTAGGGACTGGTGCTGATGGGCGGACACATGGAGATACGGTGCTTATGTGTTGTCCTAGGGAGATAGTGGAGGCACGGGATGCCGAACGCAAAGGATTAAATGATTCCCGCTTAAAGAGTATGGCTAAACCTGAGCCACGAGGCCCAGGGCGTGTAGGTGGACAGGTAGTTTTTAAGGGTTCAAGGAGGTCATAATAGATGGCGAATGTTGACCGTCCTATGGGTTTTACCCTAGTTGGCAAACTAGGGGGTGGCGATGTATCTATGAACAGGTACAAGAAAGATGCCTCTGCCTCTCGTGTCTATTTTGGGGATACCGTAATCCTGGAGGCTGACGGCAATGTGGCTGTAGCGGCCGCAGGCGACCGATTACTCGGCGTTTCTGCCCAAGATAGCACGGCTAGTACGGCAGAGGACTTACTTGTCATAGATGACCCCGACGCTATTTACTCTTGCCAGGATGATGGCGTGGGGACTACATCGGCACAGACCCATGTGGGGAATAACGTGGATATATTGGCTACCACTGGCAATACCACGACCGGGCGTTCCGCCCACGAATTGGATATTAGCACTGTCGGGACGGCTTCGGCTCAGTTCCGCATCGTAGACTTGGACAGGACTCCGGGCAATGACTGGGGTGCTAATGCCAGGATACTCGTTAGAATTAACGAGCATATCTTCAACCAGGCAACGGCGGCTGGAATCTAAGGAGGAATGACTGAATGGCTCAAGTTGTAGGCGGGATACCGAAGGCGTTTAAGTCCAGACTATCCCATTTAGAGGCTATTATCATGGACCCTTGGGATTTAGCCGAGACCATCCACGATAAAGTCCTCAAAAACACAGATACTGATTCCCGTTGGGTAGATAAACTTCAGCTTTCGGGGCCTGGGACCTGGGCTGAAAGGGCTGACGGGGCGCTCATAGCCTATCAGGATATTCTTCAAGGTTGGAGCAAGGCTTACGAGACAACTGGTTACGCACGAGGATTTGACGTTACTCGTGAGATGGTAGATGAGGACAAGGACGGGATAATAGAGGATGCCGCTAAGGGGTTACGTGTTGGTGCTATTGCCACCGTGGAGACACAGGCGGCCGCCCTCTTTAATAACGCCTTTGCCACTAACGGGCCTGATGGCGTACCCCTATGTTCAACTGCCCATAACCTGTTTGGTTACGGTGGCGGGACGGTGGCTAATCGGCCGACTACGGATGTAGACCTTTCCGTAACCACGCTCAGGACTGCGTTCCAGCAATTCATGCAGTTCAAGAACGAGCAAGGGTTTTATATCTCCCGTACTCCTGGAACTCTCTTGGTACATCCCAACGAGTATTTTAACGCCCTGGAGATTATCAAGTCAGCAGGGCGTCCAGATACGGCGGATAGGGCCGATAACGTAGTGCCTCCTACCAGGATTCTCACCAGTGCGTATCTGACGGATACGGATGCCTGGTTTCTACTGAGCAAGGACATTGAGGGGTTACTACTTCTTTGGAGGCGCAAGATGGAGACCATCTATTCCTACGAGGCCAGGAGAAGGACGCTCCAGGTAGACGCTGACATGGAGTTTGATATAGACTTCCATGATTGGCGGGATGTGTATGGGACAAGCGGTGGGTAGGTTTTAGCAGTGGTAATCTCTCCTCTGGAAGGTAAGGATGAGTACAAGACCGTATTCCTGTGAAGGAGGAGAGAAACTACTGCCCCTCTAGCAACATAAAAGGAGGAGTCCATGAGTAAATCTCTCTTTAGTGGGCCCGTGAACATTAAAGCAGGGGCCACTACTGATAATGTCATTCAGATAAGGTCTGACAACGACACAGTTGCCACTAGTCTTACTAGAGCGGAACTGGAATTACTGAAAGGAGAACCCCACGTCAACGCCAGTGTGTATACTTTCCAGAGAACAGACTTGGCCTCTGGCGAGAACTTTACTGTAGTAAAGTACGGTGATGCCCTGAACCTGAACGAGCATGTCGTTCCCAGGGCAGGCTCATTGACGGGAATCTCTGTATGGGCAAGCGCCCCCAGGGCCGTAGGGACGGCAGATTTTTATGCCACCATAGACGGTACTACCGCCCCCGCCCTCAAGGTACAGTTAAATGGTACTAACACTACCTACAACTATGCCGCAGTGGCCAAAGACACGGCAGGATTAACGGTCAATGCCGGCCAGCGTGTAGGTGTCAAGGCAATGACTTCTGTCGGGTGGTTGCCTGCCACGGCAGATGTTGGGATTGACCTTATCTACGAGTTTTAAGGGAAGTCGTCATGACCAACTTACGCAGGGACGGCTACGACTACGCAAGCGATGTGGTATCGGTGGCGGGCAAACAACGTATCAAGCTCGCCTCCGATGCCCCGAAGCTGGTCATTGGTATACCAATTAGGGGGGAGATAGACGAACCCACCCTCCAGGGGCCATTGATAACTACTGGCCGAACCATTGCTCCTGAATTTATGGTCAGTATGTTGCAATGCCTGCCCCCGATTAACACTTCTACCCGATTCCGTCTGGTCAAGGGAAAGCTGGGAGGGCCTGCCAGAGATGATATTATCAATGATGCCATAGCGTGGAACGCCAAGTACATCATTTTCCTTGACGATGATGTGTTATTCCCCGACTACACGTTCTCCCGTTTGGTCAAGAACATGGAGTTATACCCCGATATTGGGTGGCTAACGGGGGTCTATTGTACTAACAAGATAGGGTATTCTGAACCCCTGATATATCAGCACTACGGGGATGGGGCTTTTTGGAGCTTTGAGC
>JASEHG010000187.1 GCA_030018855.1 Candidatus Brocadiaceae bacterium | reverse complement strand
GGTAACGTCCTTAATGGTCTTTAGCATCTTTACAAACCCTATTTACATTGCAGATTTCAAAAGTTTATTATACACTCTTCAGCATGTCAACTGGGAACACTTAATTTATCTAAATGGCCTTAGTTTCAGTTTTATAATAGTGGAAGACAAAGAGATAAAGGCACAGGTACAGGCCCGTTTCAGGAGGATTAGCGTAGAACCCTCCTCAGAAAAGAGGGTGCCCATAGGCCCTGAGAGTGCAAAGAACCTGGGCTACAACCCGCAGGAGATTGACTCCCTGCCGCCTTCTGTTACAGAGTCCTTTGCCGGCGTGGGGTACCCTTTAGGCTTAGGGCCAATACATGCAGGGGAGAGGGTTCTGGATATTGGCTCTGGTGCGGGGCTGGATGCTTTCCTTGTATCAAGACGGGTAGGCCCAACGGGGAGGGTCATTGGGGTAGACATGACCCCGGAGATGGTGGAGAAGGCGGAGGCCAATAGGCAGAGACTAGGCGTTAATAATGTAGAGTTCCATCAAGGACTAGCTGAGGAACTCCCAGTGGGAGATAACTCCATGGACCTGGTCATCTTCAATGGCCTTGTAAACCTTTCCCCTCAGAAGGAACGGGTATTGGCAGAGGTTTACAGGGTCTTGCGGCCGGGGGGACGTATCTATGCGGCAGACATCATACTGGAAGAGGGCGTAGACCAGGCCACTGTAGAAAAACTAGGCCAGTGGTCCAACTGAATCAGCGGCGCCATACCAGGGAGGTCCTTCCTGGAACTCTTGGAGAAGACAGGCTTTGTGGACGTAAAGATGGTGGGCAAGACAGGCTACCGTACCTCACAATACACCACAGGTGCCACATTTATTGCTAAAAAACACTAGGCACTAAGCAGTAAGCACTAGGCGGGAGGGAGTAGTAATGCGACTGCTTAGTCCTTAGTGCATAGTGCGTAGTCCCTAGTGGCTACTGTTTTCTAAATCCCGAGGAACATGACTGCCAGCCCTGTGAGGGCTATTACCCCCCCTGCCATGACGTGAGACCATTTCTCCAGGCTACGTTGTGGAAGGAGGCTTAGCCCCATGAAGGCCAGCATACTCTGGGCCACCACCATAAAGACGGTGGTTACGGAGAAGGCCATGGTAGTCAACCATATCCCGCTCCAGCCGTGCTGGACCGCCAGGAACATTAACGGTATAAGGGGTTCGCACGGGCCAAAGACAAAGATGGCCATGAGTGTCCAGAAGGTAACTATCTCCCCCTTGTGGAAATGGAGATGATGGTCCCTTATGTGCTTTAGCCCCCAGAGGGCGTAGGCTATGCCAAAACCTATGAGTAGAAACCCCGCAATGTTACCCCTGAACGATTCTACGCCTTCCAGATGGACCAGCCCCATGCCCAGTACAATGCCCAGCACCCCCAGGACAAAGCTGGAGCCCACGTGCCCAAGCCCTGCCAGAAAACTCACGACCAGGAGCTTCTTCCTTGACCACCCCTGTGCCTGGGCCAGGGAGGCAAAGGGTAACCAGTGGTCGGGGGCCAGGGAATGCACCAGCCCAACGCCGATTGCCGATAATATCAGGGCCTCCATGACACAAAATTATAAATAATGCTACTAAGAAATGCAAACTAAATGTGAATCTGCCAGGAAATTTAGCTTTGAAAAAATAATACTCTATGGTATATTTATCGCCCAGTTTTAGCATGGGCAACTTTGGTTCTTCATTGAAAGAGGAGCAGAGAGTGAAAGTCAAAAACTGCATGACAAAAAAACCTTCGGTCCTGAGGCCAGAGGATGGGGTTAAAACGGCGGCCTCTTTGTTTATCAGTAAAAAGATTGGGGCAGCGCCAGTAGTGGACAACAAGGGGGCTGTGGTGGGCATTATCTCCATGATAGATATACTTAATACCTTTAGTCCGGATTTCCTGCCTCTCTTGAGTAGTGTGAGTTTTATCAAAGACTATGGGGCCCTGGACATTAAGATAAAGGACGTAAAGGAGTTGGAGAAGACAAAGATAGGCGATATAATGACGAAAAACGTTGTTACAGTAAACGAGGATAGTGACGTAATAGTGGCCATTGCCCTGATGCGGAAGAATGGCTTCAGGCACCTCCCCGTAGTCAAAGAGGATAAATTAATAGGCATCATCTCCCAGACAGATGTTTGCAGGAGATTCTTAGAGGTTTGGGAAGGTCAGTTAAAGGGTGAAAATTCGTAGTCATGTCCTTCCTGAATTTTTATTAGTAATTCTTCTATTCCTTACCAGCCCCCTTTTGGGAGAGACGGAGGTATACTTCTCTCCTGAGACGGACATCCTCCACCTCTTCCGCCAGCAAATAAACCTTACAAAGACAAGTCTGTATGCAGCCGTCTCCTCCATAGATTCCGGGGAACTGGTCCAGGCACTCCTTGAGGCCAAGGACAGGGGGGTAAAGGTGCAGTTGGTACTGGACGAGGAGTATACACGAGAAGACCCCACACAGGCTAAATTCCTGTTAGGAAAGGGACTGGACATCAGGCTTCTCGGTGGAAAGGCAGGGGGCCGCATGGACAATAATTTTGCCATATTTGACAGGAGGGAACTCCTCACCGGTTCTTACAACTGGACGGAGAGGGCACAGAGGTTTAACCTTGAGAGTGTACTCCTCACAAAAGAACCTGCTGTGGTGGCGGCCTATATACAGGAGTTTGAACGCCTCATTGGGCAATCAGTAGAAGTGACAGCCCCCTCCCCAGCGGAGACAAAAAGGGTCCTACCACCACCCCAAAAAGAGCTGGCGGGCAAAGAACTCCTGAGTATCTCCTTCCATGAGATGGAAAAGATGTTTGGAAGAGAGAGTCAGCTGGGCAGTGCCGAAAAGAAGAGGGCCTGGGAGGACTACGAGGGCAAGTATGTACAGTGGCAAGGGGTAGTTGTATACAAGGGGGCCGCCCGTATGGATTGGAACAAGGTGGGGATAAGGCACAGCCCGGGAAAAGAGGCAGACGTAGAGGTCTCTTTCAATTGGAATAATATGGAGGATATCCTTACTTTACGGGAGGGGGATTCCATTACCTATATGGCCAGACTCTCACAAAGGAGGGGGCGTGGCGCCCCTTACCGCCTGGACGACGGCGAACTCCTGAAAAACTAGGGTGTAGGGATTAGGGAGTGGCAGGACAAAATCTTGCTTCTCCCTCACCTTACAAACAAAAAGACTTCGGGATACTGGGAATGCTCCCAGTACCCGAAGTCTTTTACAGGATTAAGAAAAGAAACTTTTTACCAGACGCTGGAAGGCTTCTGGAAGAGTTCCAGAACCACAAAGCGGTTTGAGCCCTTTAGGGTAACATCCTGGCACTTCTGAGCGCTCATCCCACCCCATTCGCCCTTGGCACATACGGTATAGTCGCCAGGGGGCAGGGTAAATACACAACTGCCGTTATGCTTTGTAGTATCTGACCTATCCCCTATAGTTACAGCGGCATTTTCTATGGGGGCATTACCCAGGGCTATAACTATGACCTGGACGGTTACGGACTCTTCTGCCTTAAGTGATGGGGCCCCTACCCCAAGGAATAAGGCTAAACAGGTTGCTAACGCTAGCATCTTTCTCATTCTAACCCATTCTCCTTTCTAAACTAAAACCCTCTCATCTCGCAAGATACAAATTATTCCTTACCCCAATGCCGTTACATCCTTTATCAGGGAAGTATTAAAACCACAGGCGTGTATATAATACGGATACAAATCCATTTGTCAACAAAAAAATTTGTTGTACGTGTGGAGTATATAGACATGATGTAATGAAAAGGCTAGCCTCTTTTAATTATAGGATGTAAGGGGGCTATGCCCCCTTACCGCCCCCAAAACCAGGGATTAGGGCAAAAGAATGTAGGGACAGACCTTCAGGTCTGTCCACC
>JASEHG010000186.1 GCA_030018855.1 Candidatus Brocadiaceae bacterium | reverse complement strand
GGTAGGGGCACGTTGTCCGCCTGAGGCGGATGCCCCTACCCTGAAGATAGATAGTAAATCTTACGCCCTCAAAGAATTTAATGGGGTCTATGCCGTGGGGTTTGGCAAGGCCTCTGCTCCGATGGCCCAGGCACTGGAGGAGATACTGGGGGAGTGGTTGAAGGGGGGGATTGTGGTAGTAAAAGAGGGCCATGCCCTCCCGCTAAAAAAGATAAAGATATTGGAGTCAGGCCATCCCGTACCTGACAGACGCTCTCTGGAGGCGGCCGTGACCCTACTGGATTGGGCCAATACTGAGGTTCAAAGGCTTAATCCGCCTGAGCCTGCCCTTGAGCGGAGCGAAGGGGCGGAAAGAGTTCAAGGGGCTGGGCCACTCCCGATAAAAAGAGACCTGGTCTTCTGCCTGGTTACAGGCGGCGGCTCTGCCCTCCTGTGTGCCCCTCCCGGGGATATAAGTTTAGAAGAGGTAAAGACGGCAACCGCGCTCCTCCTGGCCTCAGGGGCAGAAATAAAGGAGATGAATACCGTAAGGAAACACCTGTCCCTAATCCATGGGGGGAGGCTGGCAAGGGCTTTATATCCTGCTACGGTTATCAATCTAGTCGTCTCAGACGTGGTGGGGGACGTACTGGACATGGTCTCCTCAGGCCCGACGTTACCCGACCCCAGTACTTATAAGGGGGCTTTAGAAATAGTGTACAAATACGGGCTTGCAAAACGACTGCCTGAAAGGGTATATGAATACTTGAAGAGGGGTGTCAGTGGAGAGGTAGAAGAAACCCCCAAGGAAGGGGACGTCTGTTTCCGGGACGTCCACACCTTTCTCTTGGGCAGTAACATGAGGGCCCTGGAGGCGGCTGAGGAAAAGGCGATAGAATTAGGTTATAATACCCTCATCCTGGGTTCTTCTTTTACAGGCGAGGCCAGGGAGGTGGCTAGGGTCTTTTCCTCTAGGGCAAGGGAGTGTGGGAAGGGGGATAATCCCCTTTATGGGCCAGCCCTGGTGGCGGAGCACCAGGGCTATATGCTGAACTTGGTGGCGGAGCACCAGGGCCATAGCGTTGTCCGCCTGAGGCGGATGCCCCCAATGCTGAACCGTCCCTTCGCTCCGCTCAAGGGCAGGTCTGGTTCAGGGCCGGCCTGCCTCCTGGCAGGTGGTGAGACTACCGTAACCCTGAGGGGTAACGGCAGGGGTGGTAGGAACCAGGAATTTGCCCTGGCCAGTGCTATGGAGATAGAAGGGCTGGAGGGGGTTGTAATACTTAGCGGCGGTACGGACGGTAACGATGGCCCTACGGAGGCGGCAGGTGCAGTGGTGGACGGGACCACGTGCAGGAGGGCAAGGGAGCTTGGTATGGAACCAGAGGACTTCCTGATGCGTAACGACTCACACACCTTCTTCTGCCGTCTGGGGGACCATATAATCACCGGTCCCACCCGCACCAATGTCATGGATATTATGTTATGCCTGACAAGAGGCAAATGACTAAATCTGTCGCACCCTCCGGAAGGGTGTGGGTATATGCCTTCATAATACTGGGGCTATGTTCCTGTGCCACCCCTGCTAATATAAAGATACTGCAGAAAGGCGTAGAGGAAAGCCCCGGGGACTTTGGTGCCCATTTTGAACTTGGAAGGGCCTATCTGGAAAGGGGGATAAGGTGGGAAGGTGCGCCAATGGTGGGGACTCCCGTGCTGGTTAGTAAGAGATGGCTGAAGAAGTCTCAGAGGGAATTTGAGAGGTCTATGGAGCTAGACCCCCTTTCCCCGGAACCGCACTACTGGATGAAGGTCATATACACCGTCAGGGGGAAATATAAGCTGGCCGATGGGGAGGTGGAGGTCTTCAACCGTCTTACTGCCAGGAAGAAGGCGGCGGGGCCACCCCCAGCAGGGGGGACGTTTCCATGATGTCCAAGAAGCTTTTGGGGATAGTCATTGGTGGCAGTGTAGGGGGGCTGTTCTTTATATTTATCATGGTCTTGCTCTTCAGCCCAGGGGTCTTCTTTAAAGGCATGATAAAGGAGTGGCTGGGCAATACCTTCGGAGGGAGGGCCAGGGCAGAGGGGGTTACCTTTGGGTGGAGGAAGGGGATAGAATTGTCTGATTTTGTACTCCTGCGGGAAGGGGAAAAGAGTCCCACACTCAAGGCCCGAAAGATACGGCTCAAATGTCCCCTGCTCTCCTTACTCCATGGGCAATGCATATTGCGACTGCTTGAGGTCTCGGACATGGAAGTAACAAAGGGTCTTAGGGCCAGCCCTGGGATTGGGGTAAGTACCCTCGGATTGAAGGCATCACACCTTCTCTTCACCGACGGGCTTGAAAGGGGCAGTGAGTGGCCGATAGGCGGCGGGCATATAATACTAAAAGACGGCCTGCTGACAGGGAAGCCGGTCTCCGCCCTCATGGAGGCCCTGGGGCAACAAGGTGGGGGATACGCCTTTGAGTCTATCTCAACCGATTTTGAGGCGGGTGGGGAAGGGGAGATATACCTCAAAGATTTCCTGGCCAGGGGCGCCCTCTTTGACCTTGAACTGGAGGGGAAGGTGGAGGCCGACCAGAGCATGGATTGTAACGCTACGATAGTAATATCAAAAGAAAAGGCGGGTAAAAAGGTCAAGAAGCTCTTTAGCTCCTCAGGCACGGATGCCCTCCGTATCCCTCTCAGTCTTGGAGGGGACCTCTCAACCCCGAGAGTCTCTATTAAGACAGAGTCCCTGGTGGAGGAATTGTTCAAAAGTATTTTCTAGGGCAAGTAGGGTTTACCAGCTACTATATGAATTGGCTTGACTCCATCTTTATAGGTTTCCTGTGTATGGCAGTGGCCTTTGGGTTCCTGAGCGGGGTACTCTGGCAGGTCTATAGTCTTATATGCCTTGTGGCCGCCTATTTTTCCTCTACGTTTCTACATTATCCCCTCGTTGGCCCCCTATCCGCCAAGTTTAGTCCTGCGGGCGCCATCCTCCTGAGTCACATTATTACCTTTGTGGCCACCTTTGTCCTCATCTACAGTCTTGGACTACTTATGAGGAAGGCCTTGAACCTTTATCCCGGGTTCTGGGGTGGCCTGTTTGGTGCCTTCCTGGCACTGTTTCAGGGGATGCTCCTGTGCGGGGTCGTTGCCGTGGGGCTGATGGAGTATAGCAGTAACGGTCTGAGGCAAGAGGTAGAGTCCTCTGCCGTAGTCGCCGCCTTTGCGAAGGGTACCAGGGTCTTTTACGCACTTATCCCTAGTGATATAAAGAACGGTGCGAGGTCTCTGAGGGGGGATGCAGAGAAGTAACGATACGATAGCCCTTATCGCCACACCGCTAGGGGAGGGGGGGATTGGTGTGGTGCAGGTCTCTGGACCTAAGGCCCTGGAAATGGCCGGCAGGCTCTTTAAGGGCAGGCAACAGGTAGACCTGGTTAAGGCCCCAAGCGGGAGACTATTTTATGGGACAATACATGACAGTGAGGGGCTTATAGACGAGGTACTTGTGAGTATCTGGAGGGCAAATGGGGGTCCCACTGGTGAGGGTCTGGTGGAGATAAATTGTCATGGGGGCATAATGGCAGTACGAAAGACCCTGGATGCCTTTTTAAAGATGGGCGTCAGGGAGGGGAGTTGGGAGGAATTGCTTGAAAGGACGACCCTCTATGCGCCCGGTGGAATCCCCCAGGAAATGATGGGGCATCCGCCTCAGGCGGACAACGTGCCCCTTGACCTTGTTCAAAAAGAGGCCATGTTTCTTCTTCCACAGGCCAGGACTAGACTGGCCGTTAAGATGCTCCTGTCGCAGTATCAGTCCGCCCCTGGTGGACTCTCCCACGAGGTCAGGAAGTTGGAGGAAGAAGTCAAGAGACTTAAAAGGCAGATAGTGGGATGTGATACTTCTGAGACGGCGGTAGGGGCACGGCGCGCCGTGCCC
>JASEHG010000185.1 GCA_030018855.1 Candidatus Brocadiaceae bacterium | reverse complement strand
TGCGAAAGTGACGACAACACCATGTGTCATTCTGAGCGAAGCGAAGAATCTATGTTTTTGAGATTCTTCGGTCGCTTCGCTCCCTCAGAATGACAAGCTAGCAGAATTTTTCCGAAGTCTCAACAGATACTATACTGATAGTAAGCAGACACGGATTCAATGCGCCACAATAAACTATTATTACCTGGAAACGAGGTCAACCTGCAAATCTGTCCCTTATGTAAGCAAGACATTGAGGGTGGGTTAAGAGGACACTACAAGGGCTGTCATAGTAAGGAAGAATTACAAGAGGCCATCATTAGAGAGAGAAAGACAAAGGCATTCTATATTTAAATTGTGACCATCCTCCCTATGCAAATATTCATCCACGACACCGATTCTAAAGAGGTAGATTTGTAGTGAAAGAAGAGAAATTCACTTGGAAAAATGTTGTGAGAGATGCTTTATCAAAATTAGCTGGTCAAGGGCATCTTTCTGAGATTAACAGAATAGTGGAACAGAATCCCGATGCTAGAAATAAGATCGCAAATAATCCCACCTGGCAGGCCACAATAAGGAGAGTAGTGAGGCAATATAAAATTTTTGAACCTTTGGGGGATGGTGTTTACAGACTATTGGAAGAAGTTCCTATAAAGACTGAACCGCAGGAATTTACTGAAGAACCAGAAATTGATCACGGAATTGCCCAGGGAATGTTGGTGGCACTGGGGAAAATTTATGGTTACGAAACTTACGCACCCCCACATGATCAGACAATCAGGAATTTTCAAGGGAAACCATTAAAAGACCTTATTAGTGTATCTGACTGCACCGATATTTTTAAAGGTCCTAACTTAGTAAAGATTAGGGAAATAGACACCTTATGGTTTGATGAGGATGATTACGGATTGTTTCCAGTTTATGCCTTTGAAGTAGAGGAGACAACAAGAGTAAAATCTGGTTTAGATAGGCTGTTAAAAATACCAAAAAGATTTTCTACTCGATTTTTTGTTATTGGTCCAAGCACAAAAGAGAAAGATTTATTTAAGCGATATATCAACCAGACGCCGTTTAGAAATTTTAGAGATAGATTTCTGTTTAAACTTTATGAAGAATTAGAAGAATTATATAACTCTGCATTAGTTCATAATGACCGCCGCGAACAATTTGGAGTTACTGAAAGAGGGAGGTAGAGAATATGCTTACAATAATTATTGATTCCAAACATCACCGCAGTCAATTTGATGATTGGCTCGCAGGTGGAACGGTTGAGTATAAAGGAAGAACTCATTATTGGCATGCACAGAATAGCAATTACGGTTTTGGCTGGGAAGTTGAGCCAATCACTGAGGAGGGTTGGAATGGCATTTCCGAAGATGAGTCCAATAAAATTATTAAATTGATTGAAACATGTCTTTACGAATACAGAAACGAATATGTCTTTTAAATCCTCTATTCTCTATTAGAAAAAGCATTTTAGGGGCGATTGAAAGATGAAAAGTTATATTTTTATCACTGAAGAAGGCATCACTTACCAACCCGATTCAGAATCCCCTGAACCAGATATTGAGAATTGTCAGGTAATCGGTTTTGCCGAAGGAAACAGTCCAGAAGAGGCCTTTGATAACTTAATAGAAGAGAATGGTTATCTTTTAGAAACAAGCTTTGACGAAGTAATTTGTTTTGAGTTAAAGCACAGAGATTACCATAAGTTTGCAAAAGGTTTTAGTCTCAGTGATAAAAGAAGGTAATGTAAACTTTCTTGTGGGAATTTAAGGGAAAGGGTGTAGACTTGCCCTAATTGACAAAAATCAGATTCTCAGTATAAAGAAGCAAATGGACAACAAAAAACACAAGGTGATAACTGAAATATTTGAGATATGCAAAGGCAGGAAAGACTGGATCTTTGACAACGAGATGGTAAAATCGGTTTGTCACAAGCATAAATTTGGAAACCCTTTTGATGCAACCAAACTAGATAGTAGTGAAGAATTCCCGCCTATCTTAAAAGAAAAGGATTATTTCATAGTCCACTTAGGAGAAGGAAGGCATAAGTTTGTAGAAGGGATAGACATTGGGTTTCATGCCTTTGAAGAGGTTGATGGAGCCAATATCTTTGACTGGAAATATCGGAAGAGCATACTAAATGAATTTGATACAAGCGAGGCAAATATACTGTCAATTGCCAACAACCAGAGAATAATCCATGACTTCTTGTACGAGGACATCGTTGCAAGCCCGAAGGTATACCATCCAAGGCGAACCAAAATTAGTCTGACTTACAAAATTGGGCGTGAAACGGTTGAAGCCTGCAATCTCCAAATGGAAATAGATCTAACAATGGAACTGCACGGAGATGTAACAATCTTTGAGGGTAAGAATGGCTTTCCAAGAGATTTTGCAGTCTACCAAATATTCCACCCGTTCAAGTATTATAGTATTTTAAAGCGTGAAAAGAAGTTAGCTGTAAACCAAATCACCTGTTGTTATGTATTGAGGAAGATAGACGGTGGCAGGTCAACTCTAAGGCTCTACAACTATACTTTTGAAGATGAAAAAGACATAAGCACAATAAAGTTATTAAAGAATGCCCAATACACTCTTATCAGAAGGTAGACGGTAGAAAGTGGACACGTCTGAAAAGAAGATAGAAAAGTTCTTAAATAAGGTATTTCTTAAAGACACGGTGGAGCTTCTGAGGGAACTACCTGACAGATGCGTGGATATGGTGTTCGGAGATCCAGACTATAACGTTGGGGTGAAATACAACGATAAGTCCTATAGCAAGACTTTTGATGAATACATAGATTGGTACATTGAATTGGCCAAAGAATCACTCCGAGTGCTAAAAGATACAGGAAATATGTTCCTAATGAACTATCCAAAACAAAATGCTTACCTTAGGGTAAAATTCTTGGACAAAGCCTGCTACGAGGTATCAGATTATGTATGGGTTTATAACACAAATATAGGTCATACCCGTAAAAGATTCACTACGGCCCATAGAAGTATTCTACACTGCACCAAGTCACGAGAGAATAAATTCTATAAAGAAGATGTAGCAGTACCATATCAAAACCCCACTGACAAGAGAATCCTAGGAAACATAGCAAGGGGTTCAAAGGGCAGAATGCCTTACGATTGGTTCTACTTCAACTTAGTTAAAAACGTAAGCAAGGAAAAGACATTTCACTCCTGCCAGATACCACAAAAGCTTTCCGAAATGCTAATAAAGTCTTGTACCCTGCCAGGGGATGTTGTTCTGATACTATTCGCAGGAAGTGGCTCCGAAGTAGAGGCATGCAAGGTTTTAAAACGACAATACATCTCCGCCGAAATTGATGAAAAATACTACAAAATGGTAATGGACAGGTTGGAAAAAGGGGCAATAGATACAAAATACAGATTAAGACTAGCCAAATATGAGGCCGCAAATATAGATGCACAACTTACCCTTCTAGAGCAACAAATGGATTATCGTAGGGGTCAGAGCAACAATGCCTCCCGAGGTTTCAAACCTCAAGATTAGACTATGGCCCTAGAAATAAAGGCCATCTCCGCCATCAACTACCCCACCCTGGGAATAAGAGAGACCCCAAGGCTCTGCAAGCTTATTGACGTCTCTACCTGCATTGGCTGTAAGGCCTGTGAGGTGGCCTGTCAGGAATGGAACGACACACCCGTGGCGGAGACCTATCCTTACACGGGTAGCTACCAGACCATGCCTGATTTGGCCCACAACTTCTGGAATCTGATAAAATTCAAAGAGGCCGAACGGGACGGAAATTTGCACTGGACCATGGCCAAGTACCAGTGTATGCACTGCGAGGACCCCGGTTGCCTCAGGGCTTGCCCCGCACCGGGGGCTATCGTGCAGTACACCAACGGTATAGTGGACTTTATACAAGAGAACTGCATAGGGTGTCAGTTCTGCGTAATGGGGTGTCCAT
>JASEHG010000184.1 GCA_030018855.1 Candidatus Brocadiaceae bacterium | reverse complement strand
CTACCACTACCCTGGCCTCTGAGACGTCCTGTAGGGGTACGTTGCAACGTGCCCCTGCACCCTTTGTATAGATTGTCTCCCGAAGGACTGCAACAGGGTAGGTAGGAAGGGTGGAAACATCCAGGCCTTCCACCTCTGCAGGGGCAGGTTTCAAACCCGCCCCTACTGCTTGCGCCGGCGGAAAGGCGTTGGGCCTTAAGGTTACTACCTGAAATCTGGGCATTGTAGGGGTAGGTCTTGCACCTGTCCCATCGTTTGGGGCAACCGCAAGGGTTGCCCCTACCACAGCCCTAAGCCTTCCTGCATAGACAAGGCGTGTGGCCTCCAGGAGTCCATCGGAGATATTCAGGCTTGTACATTCGGTGAGGAGGGGACCCCCTAGTCTGGCGGCAAGTCTAGGGGCCAGGTCCCTGCCCATGGCAGTGGCAGAGAGGAGGATTATCACTGCACCCCTTTTTTGAACCTCCTGGGCCAGTATGTACGTGTACAGCCTGTTGTTGTATCTCTCCAGGGCAGGGTGGTCTGCCAGTAATATCTTCTGGGCACCATAGCACCTCACTGTTTCTGCCAGGTCTTTTATATTATTTCCTATAAGTATTGCGTTTAGTCTACCCGAACCAGTTCCAACCTCTTCTAATAGTTGTCTCCCTGCCCCTAGTGCCTCAAGGGACGATTTTTTTAATTGCCCATCTCTTTGTTCTAAGAAGACAAGGACTTCAACCATCAGATTATACGAACCTCCTCCCGAACGAACTTCACCAGGTCTTCAACCATCTCCGCCGCACCGGCCTGGAGCTTCTTACCGACTTTTCTTGTGGGTAAGAGAGATACTTCTTTGACCGACACCCTGGCCCCGGGTCCCCATACCTCCTGAGGGGCCAGTCCTGTGGCTGGGACTACTTCGTAGGGCTTCTTCTTTGCCTTCATTATGCCTGGTAGGGAGGGGTATCTTGGCTCATTGAGTCCCTTCTGGCAGGTAAAGAGTGCTGGCAGTGGACATTCCAGTACCTCCGTGCCGCCCTCTATCTGCCTGTGAACCACGGCCTTCCCGCTGGCATCCACCGACAATCTGGTTATTACCGCCACGTGAGGTATATCCAGGAGTTCGGCCAGTTGAATCCCCGCCGCCCCATTCTGGTCATCCACCGCCTCCTTTCCGCACAGGATGAGGTCAAAGGGACGCCCTTTTATGGCCTGACAGAGGAGGTAGGCAGTCGCATAGGAGTCTATCCCCAGATGGGTCTCGCCAATTATATGGACGGCCCTATCAGCCCCCAGGGCCAGGGCGCCCATGAGGGCCTCCCTTGCTGATTCTGGGCCCAGGGTAATTACCGTTACCTCTCCTTTACCCTGGCGTTCCTTTATCCTTAGGGCCTCCTCTATGGCGTACTCATCAAATGGGTTTATTACCCAGGATAGCCCAGTCGTATCAATAAAAGGAGGCCTGGGAGAGGGTCTCGGCGCCGTCTCCGTGGAGGGTACCTGTTTTATACAGACAACGATATTCACGGGCTAATAATAGGAGACCTCTGCAAAACTCCTGTTTATGCCTCCCTGGTGGCGGAGCACCAGGGCTATACTCCCTCCCCCTGGAGGGGGGAGGGTAGGGTGGGGGTGAATATCACCCTCCCCCTTCCCCCTCACCTCAAGGGAGGGGGAGAAGGTAAGGGAACTATTAGACTTTTTCAGAGCTCTTAATAGGTATAAAACCCCTTACCTGACTTCTTTCCCAGCCAGCCGGCCTCCACGTATCTCCTGAGCAGGGGGCACGGCCTGTACCGCGCATCCCCAAACTCCCTGTGAAGGGTCTCCAGGATGGAGAGACACGTGTCCAACCCTATAAAATCTGCAAGGGCCAGGGGACCCATGGGTTGATGGGTACCCAGGGTCATGGCCTTGTCAATTGCCTCTCTGGTAGCCGTACCCTCCATTAAGACGTACATGGCCTCATTGAGCATGGGCATAAGTAGACGGTTGACTATAAAACCGGGATAGTCCTTCACCTCCACGACGGTCTTACCCAGGAATTTTGCCAGTTCCTGGGCCTTCTGGAAGGTCTCCGGAGAGGTCTTGAGTCCACACACTATCTCTACCAGCTCCATTACCGGGGCAGGGTTCATGAAGTGTATACCAATTACCTTCTCTGGCCTCCTGGTAGCTGAGGCAAGCCGGGTGATGGGTATGGAAGAGGTGTTGGAGGCGAGGATGGTCTGTCCGCCTGAGGCGGAGACGACACTATCCAGTCTCCTGAAGATTTCTAGTTTTAGAGGCTCTACCTCTGATACCGCCTCAATAATTATCTCAGTCCCGGCCAGCTCTTCCAACCCCTGGGACCCCTTTACCCTTTTTAGTATCTCTGCCTTCTTCTCCTGAGGGAGCCTGCCCCTCTGGACTAATTTGTCCAGGTTTTTGGCCACGCCCTCCAGCGCCCTCTGGAGGAGGTCTCTATTGGCCTCTACTACCCTGACCTCTAACCCAGCGCCTGCGGCAAGCTGGGCTATACCCTGCCCCATCTGACCGCCTCCCACTATACCTAATCCGCTTATGGTCATGTAACTATCCTCCTATGAGACCACTCCTTAAGAGATGTAGGGGCAATTCATGAATTGCCCCTACTCTTCCAGAAATTCCCCTACATCATCTCCACTGCCAGGGCTACGGCCTCGCCGCCACCTATGCAGAGACTGGCAATGCCCGTCGCACCAGGACGCCCCGAGAGGGCGTAGAGAAGGGTAGTAAGGATTCTACTACCGCTGGCCCCGATGGGGTGCCCCAGGGCGATGGCGCCACCCTTTACGTTAACCTTGTCCAGGCCCAGACCCAACTCCCTATATATGGCAATGCAGGTGGAGGCAAAGGCCTCGTTTATCTCAAATAAGTTAATATCTGTTACATCCAGCTTCAACTTCCTTAATAGTTTATTAATGGCCTCCACGGGAGCCAGGGAAAAGAGTTCTGGCGCCATGGCCGCCTCGGAGTAGCCCAGTATCCTGGCCATAGGTCTTACCCCCAATTCCTTTACCCTATCCTCTGGGGCAAGTACCACTGCCGCCGCCCCATCGCTCAGGGCAGAGGAGTTAGCCGCCGTGAGTACGCCCCCCTCCTTAAAGACCGGGGACAAGGCGGTCATCTTATCCCTGTCCAGCCTCTTGGGGCAATCGTCCTCTGACACCAATATCTTCTTGCCCTGTTGGGTCATCTCTACGGGGATTATCTCCTCCCTGAAGTCCCCCCCTCTCTGGGCCTGGACGGCCCTCTCGTAGCTCTGGAGGGCAAGGTCATCGGCCTCCTTACGGCTTATACGGTATCTCTCTGCAATGAGTTCTGCGGCGTGGCCCATATGAAAATTGTTGTAAACGTCCCACAGCCCGTCCTTTATCATGCTGTCAACAAGTGAACCGTGCCCAATGCGGTAACCCCACCGCCCCTGTTCCAGGAGGTAGGGGGCACGGCTCATACCCTCCATCCCTCCGCAGAGGACGACTTCTGCATCGCCACAGAGTATGGCCTGGGCCCCCAGCATCACGGCCTTTAACCCCGAACCACATACCTTGTTCACCGTCAGGGCATTGGTGCCAACGGGGAGTCCACATCCCAGGGCCACCTGCCTAGCGGGGGACTGTCCAAGCCCGGCAGAGAGTACGTTTCCCATTATCACCTGCCCTACATCGGTGGCCTTTATACCCGACCTCTGGATGGCCCCTCTTGCGGCTATGGCCCCTAGCTGTGTTGCGGGGATTTGGCTCAAAGAGCCACCAAAGCCCCCGATGGGCGTCCTGGCTGCACTGAGGATGAGGGGTGTTCTGGCCATTAACCCGATATATTAGCCTTAATCGGCCCCGTTGCAAAGGCTTTTTAATGTAGGGGCAGGTCTTGCACCTGCCCTGCACCAGAACGGTATAGGGCCTGCCCATTTCCAGGGCAGTCCGCCTGAGGCGGACCGCACGCTACGAAGATTCCGTTTGCAAGTAAGGTCGGGCAGGG
>JASEHG010000183.1 GCA_030018855.1 Candidatus Brocadiaceae bacterium | reverse complement strand
ACTTGCTTGTGGCAATATGCGTTGTACAAATTATTATAACGTCCCATTACGTACAACAACACAGGAGGATAACGCCTGGCAAGAAAGAGGCCTATGAGTATGCAAAGAGGCACCTCCTGGATAGCCGTTTGACACTGTGTTGTATGGGGGCCTTCCCCCTTTATACGGGGAAGCCTATGCTATGGCATTCCGTTGCGGCCCCGATTGAACTGGACTGCATCTTCTGGAATGCCAGCGAGAAACAAGTAAAGGAAATCCTGGGCAAATTTCATGTTAAGTATTTATTTGTTGACAAAGATAGGATCTACGATGATTCCAGGATACATCACGTGCTTGGCTACCCAATGTCCTTTATCAAGAAGCTCAGCACTTTTGATTCCATGAAACTCATTTTTGATAATCAAGACGTGGCTATTTGGGAAGTAACGTATGATTGAGTCTTTCTGGAGGATTGATGGTAAACCATAGCCTTGTTGCCTTATGTCTTTTTTCTGGCTTGGGTTTAATAGCAGGATTGAATAAGTGGAGGCGGGCTCCGGGTTTCTTCCTTATATTCAGTTACAGCCTGGCCTGCGCCGTTACGCTGGGGAGTATCTTCCAAAGCCTTTATCCTTCCTACGTCTTCCTCCTTACTCTAGTCATTTTTCTAGGGATGGCCGCTGGGTTAAAGACCAACGGGTTGGCCCTAACCTGTTGTAATGGGCGGGGTCTTTTTCTCCTGAGCCTCCTGTATCTCTCTTTCGTAAGTTTCTAGGTTTTAGAAGGCTTCCTGGAAGGACAGGATGGGAGGGCGATGTATCTACCCATGAGCCGGTTACTTTCGCAGGAGCCGAATCTGCCTCCTGAGTGGTACTACGAGGCCCTGCCCAACTTCAGTATTTGTACTGGATATCCACCTGTCCTTATAGGGATAACTTCCCTTCTTTTTAACCTTTCTGGTTCCAAGGTAGAAGAACTAGCCGCCTTTGTGCCTGCCGTATTTTTTATAGGCTTCCTCACGGTCCTTCTACAATGGTGTAAGGAAGACGAAGTATCCATCGCCATCCCTGTGGGCCTGGTCCTTCTTTCTCCCTTTTTCATAGAAAAGTTGTCCTGGTTTGGCTACGAAAGCCCTCTTGTCTTCAGCACCACACTCTTGGTCTATGCCCTGTGGAAATTCTCAAAGAACAATAACGATCAGTACCTTTTTTACGCCATGCTAGGCTCCGCCCTGGCGTTAATGTCAAAATATACGGGGTTCTACTTCACCTTGCTGTTAATGTTCTATATACTCAGGTGGAAGGGAGTTGATAAGAAGGTATGGGGGACTTTCTTCCTTATCCATCTGGTTCCCGCCCTGTGGTACCTCAGGAACGTCTATTATTTCGGCAGTCCCGTCCCTCCTTTTCTAAATTTCCTGACCCTTGACCCTCAATTCAGAACTGGCTGGGATGGACACTGGTTGTTAGGACATGAGGAAGCCCATGTGGCAGACCACAAAAGGCTTATAAACCTTGCCCTTAACTCTATCTCTATTCCCCTCTTGCTTCTCTGGGCTGCGATATTCCCCTTTACGGCCATTAAAAAAGAAGTAGTTTATAAAGGAGTACATACGCTTTTTTGTGTATTCCTCTTTTTCTGGCTCACCTATAATCCCGACATGAGGTATATTATGCCCTTCTATGGAGTGGCCCTTGTACATCTCTCTGGCTTGACTCAGGGCGTACTCAAACGAAAGGTACCCACTGTCTTAGCCCTAAGTCCCCTTAACTGGGGCATTATTATATTTACCCTCTTCCTGTCAAACCTGTGCGGGCAGTACGTCTATACGAGGCACATCCACCCCGACCGCATAACACCCGAACTGGGGGCAATAAGGTTCTTGGTAGAGGAGAGACATGCCGGAACGGGTACCAGGGTCTTTACTGATACAGACCATATTCTGGCATGGCGGGCTGGTTGGGTGGTATTTGACCCTGTTACTCCCAAACTCGCCCCGGATTTCTTAAAGGCAAGAGGGCAAAAAGATTTCTACGGTCTGATGAGCAGGTATAATATTCAATATGTCATCAACCATCCATGGAACAGCCCCTGGGAGGATGTCTTTACTGCATTAGAAAGAGATAGCCAGCACTTCAGGGAGGTGTACAAGGATACTACTGGTGTAAGGGTCTGGAGGGTGATAAATGAATAGCCCAGGTGGTGGAACACCTGGGCTATATGGGTGTAGATATAGGGTTGGGTCTCCGTCCCCTGGGTAATATAGGGTGTAGGGCTGGGGCTCTGCCCCCAGCCAAGTTTTATTTTCTGAACCATCCCCCGAGGAGCCACATTAAGAGGCTTAATATTAAACTTAGCAGGAGACAGCTTGCCAGGGGGAAGTAAAAGGTGAAATTTTCCCTCTTGATGTAGATATCGCCGGGGAGTTTGCCTGCCAGGGGTATCTTGCCCCCCACTAGAAAGAGGACCCCCAGGAGGAGGAAGAAGATACCTAGAAAAAGGAACAGCTTTCCAAAGGGATGGAGGTCTGCCATTGTGTATTGTGAAACCTTTGTAAAAGTCATAGAATGTCATTCTGAGGTGCCGAAGGCACCGAAGAATCTTGGTTAAAACTGGAGATTCTTCGCTTCGCTCAGAATGACACAGTCTGTTAGGACAACTTTTTCAGAGGTCTCATTGTATATGGTAGGGGCAATTCATGAATTGCCCCTACAGCTACCAATGCCAGTAGCTCTTTTTGGGTTTATGGAGTTTCAATATCTGAGGCTTCTGCTCAGCCGTTCCCCCCGGCCTGCCCAGGAGTCTTTCCCCTGTCTCTTTTGGAAGGAGCTTTTCGTCTTTTTCTCCCAACCAGCAGGCCTCCGGGGCCTTTATCTCTACGGCAAAGCCCTCGCCTAAATAACTCTTTATGGCCATAGGGTCATTTATTATCTCTGCCGTGGCACCATGGGAGATGACCTCCCCTGCATTGAGGATGTAGGCCCTGTCAGTGATGGAGAGGGCCTCCCTGACGTTGTGGTCGGTGAGGAGCACGCCGATGCCCATCCTCTTCAGGCCCATGACCATGGCCTGGAGTTCGCTGAGGGCTATGGGGTCAATGCCCGAGAAGGGCTCGTCCAGGAGCATCATGTTGGGGTTTGAGGCCAGCGCCCTGGCCAGCTCCAGTCTCCTCTTTTCCCCTCCAGAGAGGGTATAGGCCTTCTTCCTGGCCAGATGGGTCAGCCCAAAGTCATCCAGTAACTGGGCTGACCTCCTCTTCTTATCTTTGTGGTTCCCCCTTACCTCCAGGATGGCCAGGACGTTTTCCTCCACAGAAAGCCTCTGGAAGACGGAGGGCTCCTGAGAGAGATAACCCATCCCCATCCTGGCCCTCTTGTAGATGGGGAACCTGCTAATGTCTTGCCCCTGGAAGTAAATCCTGCCGTTATCCGGCCTTACCAGCCCCACTATCATGCTGAAGGCGGTACTCTTGCCGGCACCGTTATGGCCCAGGAGCCCTACTACCTCCCCCTTTTCTACCTCCATGTTCAGGCCATTCAGCACCACCCGTTTGCCGTATATCTTGGTAAGATTTTCAACCTCTAGTAACTTCATCTTATGCCTTTTATTCCCTTATTATGGGTGTGAGGGGCTTTGCCCTTCGTGTCCGCCTTAGGTGGACAGACCCCCCCCTTCGGTGTACTTAGTGCCCACGGAGCCAGGGGTCGGGGAATAGGGGCTAAAATAATTAGAAATTGTAAATTGGAAATTGCAAATTTTAAATTTAAAATTTACAATTTCCATTTTCCAATCCCCGATTGTTTCGTCATCTTATAAGTCTTATGCCCCTTGGGGGCCAGAAGACAAAAAAGGCCTTGCCTACAAGGTTCTTCTCCGGGACGAACTTCCAGACCCGGCTGTCCTTGCTGTTAATACTGTTATCCCCCAGTACAAAATACTCCCCCGTCCCCATCCGCACGGGAGTGGCCCCTCCCCACCGCCCGGAGAAGAGGTCGGAACTGTAGTATATGTCCCTGTATATCTCAATGTCTTCAAAAAGGCAGGTTA
>JASEHG010000182.1 GCA_030018855.1 Candidatus Brocadiaceae bacterium | reverse complement strand
ACCTCCTGGAATCTGGAGGGGTCAGGGGGACGGGGGGGTTCAAGGAGGAGGACTGAGGGGAGGCGTCCGGAAGGCATATTTCTTCTTTTTTCTACAGCGCCAGTGTGGGTATCTTTGGACCGTTGGCGGTTTCGGCCCGTTTCTTCCTGCCCTTCTCCAGATACGGCTGGTAGTAACCCCTGACGGTCTTTAGACTGCAGAGTTTGCCGCACATGGTGCAGGTGTCTTCGTCCACGGGTGGGCGGCTCTTCCTAATCTCCTTGGCCCTCTCGGAGGAGATAGCGGTATTGTACTGGGTCTCCCAGTCCAGGTCTCGCCTGGCCACGGCCATCTTTAAATCCATGTCTTTTACCTTGTCCTTGAGCTTTACCATGTCTCCCACGTGGGTGGCAACCCTTGCGGCCATGACCCCTTCCCTTACGTCCTCCACGGTAGGCAGGGCCAGGTGTTCAGGCGGGGTGACGTAGCAGATGAAATCAGCGCCGTACATGGAGGACAGGGCGGCCCCTATGGCGGAGGAGATGTGGTCATAGCCAGGAGCTACGTCGGTAGTAATGGGCCCAAGCATATAGAAAGGGGCATTGTTGGAGAGGCGCTTCTGCAGTAGGACGTTGGCCTCTATCTCGTCTATGGGGATGTGTCCTGGTCCTTCTACGATGCACTGTACACCCCTGGACTGGGCATACTCGGCGATCTCAGAGTTGATGATGAGTTCCTGTATCTGTGCCCTGTCAGTGGAATCGTGTACGGCCCCTGCCCGGAGTCCGTTACCCAGGCTGAGGATGACGTCGTGCCTCTTCATAATGTCTATTAGACGGTCTATCTGTTCGTAGAGGGGGTTTTCCTTTTTATTGTGCTCTATCCAGGCGGTAAGGAATGCACCGCCGCGGCTCACAAGCCCCCCGAAGCGGTAGCCCTGCTTCTTGAGTCTCTCCAGTACCAGCCGGTTCACCCCGCAGTGGATGGCCATAAAGCCTATCCCTTCCTCTGCCTGTTCCTCTATGGTATCAAAGAGGAAGTTGGGGTCCATATTAACTACAGACCCGCTCTTTCTTGTCGTCTCTATGGCCGCCTGGTAGAGGGGTACGGTGCCCACGCTAAGGCCAATGGCCTTGAGGACGCTGGCCCTTATCCCCCTGAGGTCTCCACCAGTGGATAACTCCATGAGGGTATCTGCCCCATATTTTTCGGCGGTACGGGCCTTCTCTACCTCCATGTCCACGTTAATTATGTCAGGGGAAGTCCCGATGCTGGCGTTGACCTTGGTGCGGAGTCCCTTACCTATGCCTACCACCCTGGACTTCCTGTGGGGGTTCCCGTGGAGGACTATCCACCCCCTGGCTATCCCATCCCTGATAAATTCGGGGCAGACGCCGTCATACCCGGCCGCCTCTTCCATCTGGGGTGTTATCTCGCCCTCTCTTGCCCTTTCTAACTGGGTCTTCATATCTCTTTTTTCTCCTGGAACGCAGGCTGGAGCCTGCGGCTACATAGGGGTTATATTCACTTTGCTTTCCCATATCCCGTGAAGATTGCACTGTTCCATTACCTTAAGGGTTGTGGGCCCACCAACGCTCAGGGGTATGGTAACACTTGGCTGGGGGCTGAGTGGGCTGAATTCCGTCCTGGATACTAGGGAATTTCCCAGATAGACCTCTATCCACATAATCCAGTGGTTTGGCGTCATAACATGGAGGGTCCTACCCACCTCTACGGTAAGGAAAAAGACCTGGTTGGTCTTGACGTAACCAGGAATACCAATCACCGGGGCATGCTTCTTCTCGGTGGCGGTAAGGTTATCGGGGTCGGCAGCCCTGTTTATGGTCTTGAACCAGTCCTGCTCCTTTTCTTGGGCCTGTACCGATTTAGCGATGAGGGCCTGTCCTAGAAATACAGTCCCTACCCCTTTAAGAAACTCCCTCCTCCTAAAAACACCCATTACGTACTCCCCTCTATTCAAAGCTGAGTTGTGCTATGTCTTTCTTTTTTATAATATCCTTGCCGAAAAAGGGCCTATTCAAGATTATGTAGTCTTTGGTCTCCTTTACAAACTCTCCGTGGAGGGTCTGCTTATCTTTCAGGACTATCCTGGCCTTCATCACTGAAGGCTTGACCTCTCCAAAGATTACCTCCCAACTATCCATTGGCACGTCCCTTTTCGGGGTTATTTTGTCCAGAAAGCTGATGGTATAGGCAAGCGAGGGGTCTATCTCAGTGTAATAAAGTGCCTTCTCCTTCAGGAGTTTATTCATAGAGACACCGTCTTTGAAGACATAGGCGAGGAGTTGGCCATGCATGCTGCGGTTTTTGCGTTCAAATACCAGATTTATCTCCTTACCCTCTAACAAGCTTTTCAGGGTGCGGTGGGCCTCCACGCTGTACTCCTCGGGAATCTCCACCCCAAGGAGTCTTACCGTCTCCCCATTGTCCAGGATCATCGTATTGCCGCTGAGGACCTTAGAAACCCGGAAAGAGACCTCGGGGTGCCTGTCAATTATGAAAGAATCGGCATCAAAAAAGGGGGGTGGGGTAAGCTCTCCCCTTTTTTCCAGAGATAGTTCAGTAGTTGGTGCGGTGGTCGCGGCGGTCTCAGTAGCCTGACCGAAGACGGGGGGGGGTGTCACCAGGACAAAGAGGACTAGCCACCCAATTAAATTTTTTGTCATCTTGGACATAAGCCCTTTCCTTTCCGCCTGAGGCGGATTGGGACGCCACCCAATCAAGGCCCGTACCACCAAGGTATGGGTCAAGGATATGCAGAATATAATTCAAAGGTCTGTACTTGTCAATCGTACATCTTATTAGTCTTTCAGTTTTCAGCGGTCAGTTGTCAGAAGACTGAGAACCGAAGACTGACAACTGAAAACCGACCTGGATTCTACGCTATTGACATATTTTTTCTTTATGATATAAGAGATGGTTCATGAAGACTTTCATAGCAAAAGAAAATCAGGTTGACAAGAAATGGCACCTGGTGGATGCCCGGGGGAAAACCCTCGGCAGGATGGCAAGCAGGATAGCCACCATCCTCCAGGGAAAACACAGGCCGATATATACACCTCACGTGGATACGGGTGATTATGTAGTGGTAATTAATGCCAGGGGGGTGCGGTTGACCGGGAAAAAACTTGAGGAGAAAATCTACCAGCGCTTCTCGGGCTATCCTGGGGGGTTAAAGATTATCCCCCTGAAAGAGATGCTGGAGAGACATCCAGACAGAGTGGTCAGGCTGGCCGTGAGACGCATGTTACCCAAGACCAAGCTGGGCGAAAGGATGTTAGAAAAACTGAAAATCTATGACGGAACAGAACATCCTCATACGGCACAGAAACCTGTAGAATTAGCTATCGGCTAGTAAGAAATATGGCAGAGACGACACAAGTTACTAAAAATACCCAAATCCTGGGGACCGGAAGGCGTAAGAGCGCAGTGGCGCGGGTGAGGCTGATAGAGGGTAGCGGAAAGGTGACAGTCAACGAAAGCCCTCTGGAAAAATATTTCACCAGGGAGAGGGACAGGGCCTATGTCCTGTTTCCCTTAAAGACGACGGAGACCCTGGGCAAATACGATATATACGTAAACGTACTTGGGGGTGGGCCTACGGGGCAAGCAGGGGCCATCTCTATGGGAATAGCCCGGGCCTTGCGAGAGGCCAACGATAACCATGTAGAGAAACTCAGGGCCTACGGCCTCCTCACCAGGGATAGCCGCATGAAGGAGAGGAAGAAGTACGGGCAGAAGGCCGCTAGAAAAAGCTTCCAGTGGACCAAACGATAACCCCTTAGTCGCCTCAAGCGGATTACCACAAGATCAGTGGATTAGTATACATATCATCTATTTCTCCCTTTATTAACGGGGATTTCATTAACGCCTTCCTCCGATGAAACTAGGAGTCACCCTCGCCTCCTTGCGTCTGAACGTCAGGGAGGCCATCGCCCTGGCCTCCACTATCGGCCTTAAGGGTTTTGAGGTGGAAGCCACCAGGGGTGAAGTAACCTGCGAACTCTCCCGCACAGGAAGGCGGGACTTCCTCCACTATTCCAAATCCTGCAGGATGGAAATCTGTGCCC
>JASEHG010000181.1 GCA_030018855.1 Candidatus Brocadiaceae bacterium | reverse complement strand
CAGACCTGAAGGTCTGTCCCTACATTTGGAAATGGTTATCTTCCCGGATGGCCGTGCCTTGCTCTTTGGTACCCAGGATACCTCACTGGCCAGAACCCTCTATTCTCAGTATGTGGGCCTGTAATAGGGGGGAGGGGCCAGGGAGTAGGGACCAGGGGCAGCCGCAGGTCGTGCCAAAGGCAGATTCGCCTCTGGCGAACTTTAGCCTGCGTTATACTCTTTCCCTAATCCCTAACCCCTGTCCCCCCTACATCTAATAAAAAATGTGTATTGTTACCCACATCGGCATACTTTATACTCTACGGTTAAATGATATACTTGGACAATGCAGCCACCAGTTTTCCTAAACCCTCAGAGGTCTACGGGGAGATGGACGAGTTCTTCAGGGAACGGGCCGCCAACCCGGGACGTGCCGGTTACAGACTATCCACGGAGGCGGAGAAAGGGATAGAAACGACACGGAAAGTCCTGGCAGGACTCTTCGGTGCCCGTGAACCACAGCGTCTGGTCTTCACCCTTAATGCCACCGACGCCATTAACATGGCCATAAAGGGACTACTCAACCCAGGCGACCACGTCATCACCACCACGTTGGAACACAATGCCGTTACGCGCCCGTTGAACTCTCTAGAAAGGCAGGGTGTTATTACCGTTACCAGGGTGAGGCCCTCTCCACAGGGCTTCGTAGACCCTGGCGACATAAAGGGGTCCATAACCCCCAAGACCCGACTCGTCGCCCTGGTGCACGCCTCTAACGTCCTGGGGACGGTACAACCCATTGGAGACGTTGGATGGCTGGCCAGGGAGAAAGACCTCCTGTTCCTGGTAGATGCCGCCCAGTCGGCAGGTCTCTGGCCTATAGACGTGGAGGGACAGTGCATAGACCTCCTGGCCTTTACCGGTCACAAGTCCCTGTTAGGCCCCCCTGGCACGGGAGGGCTGTACGTGGGAGGGAGGGTGGAGCTAAGGCCATGGAGGGAGGGGGGGACTGGGGTGGATTCCCAGAACCCCGTGCAACCCGAAGATATGCCCTTCCGTCTGGAGGGGGGGACGCCTAACTTTGTAGGACTGGTGGGCCTCAAGGCAGGGGTAGAGTTTGTATCCCGCACGGGTACGGATAAAATCAGGAGGCACGGTCAGGCCCTTATCAGCCAGTTACTGCACACCCTGGGAGACGACAAGAGATTTACCCTCTACGGCCCACCACCAGAGGCAGAGGACCGCTCCCCCATCCTCTCCCTGAACATAAAGGGCATGGAACCCCAGGTAGTGGGGACAATACTGGATGAGTCCTTTGGCATCGCAGTCCGCTCCGGGTTACACTGTGCGCCCGGCACCCACAAAGAGATAGGCTCATTCCCGCAAGGTACGGTGCGGATAAGCCCCGGCTTCTTTAACACAGGAGACGATGTAACCCAGGTGGCCCTGGCATTGAAGGAGATAGCTAGTTCAATGGCAGAAAGCAGTAGGTAGTAAGTAGTAGGCAGAAACATATATTTGTTTACTGTATTCTGCCTACTGCCTGCTCCTTACTGCTTACTGTGTCTCTTGGATTGAGGTAAAAATGGTACTTTTAGATGGGGAACATTTGACAGTTGAAACCCTGGCGTCCATAGCCCAATCCACCCCAGGTGGACTGGAGGTCAGACTTTCTCCGTCTGTCTTTGATAAGCTCAGTAAGGTCAGACGCCTCGTGCAGGAGGCCGTCTCCGGGCAAAAGGTCATCTACGGCGTAACCACTGGCTTTGGTGCCCTGAGTACGGTAGTCCTGTCCAAAGAACAGGCCAAAGACCTCCAGAGGAACATCCTGTTGAGCCATTCGGCAGGGGTGGCCGCGCCCTTTGACCAGGAGACCACCAGGGCCATAATGGCCTTGAGGGCCCATGGCCTGGCCAGGGGTTACTCCGGGGTGAGACCTGAGACACTGCAGTTGCTGGTAGAGATGATTAACAAGGGCGTCTATCCAGTCATCCCGCAGAGGGGCTCTGTGGGTGCAAGCGGCGACCTTGCCCCCCTTGCCCATATGGGGCTGGTATTAATCGGGGAGGGTGAGGCCTTCTACCAGGGCGAATATCTCTCTGGCAGGGAGGCCATGAGGCGGGCCGGTCTGACCACCCTCCAGTTGGAGGAGGCCGAGGGGTTGGCGCTGATAAACGGTACCCAGGTGATGACGGCCGTAGGGGCACTGGTGGTGCATGAGGCAGTCCATCTGATGAAGGCCGCTGACATTGCGGCTGGCATGAGCCTGGAGGTCCTCATGGGATCCAATACACAGCTTAACCCCAAGATTCATACGGTCAGGCCCCATCCGGGCCAGGCCCTCACCGCCGAGAACCTGCGCAGACTTACGATAGACAGTGCCATCATCTCCTCCCATAAGGACTGTACGAGGGTACAGGACGCCTACAGCATCAGGTGCATCCCCCAGGTCCATGGGGCCTCAAGAGACGCCCTGGGGTACACCCACAAGGTGATAACTACAGAGATGAACTCTGCCACCGATAACCCCTTATTCTTTGCGGAGAGCGGGGAGATACTCACTGGCGGGAACTTTCACGGACAACCGGTGGCCCTGGCCATGGACTTCCTTTCTATGGCCCTGGCAGAGCTGGCCAATATCTCTGAGAGGAGGGTGGAACGGCTGGTAAACCCCTACCTCAGCGGCCTGCCTGCCTTTCTGATAAAAGACCCAGGGCTTAACTCCGGCCTCATGCTGGCCCAGTATACGGCCGCCTCCCTTGTCTCAGAGAATAAGACCCTCTGTCACCCCGCCAGCGTTGACTCCATCCCCACCTCGGCCAACAAGGAGGACCATGTAAGTATGGGCACTATCTCCGCCAGGAAGTGCCGGGAGGTACTCAAGAATACCCAGTACGTTATCGCCATAGAACTCCTCTGCGCAGCCCAGGCGATGGACTTGTTTACTAACCTCAAACCCGGCCGTGGCACCCTGGCGGCCTATAACCTCATACGTCAACACGTCTCCCACATGGAGGTGGACAGGGTCCTTTCTAAGGATATAGAGACCCTTTACAGCCTCGTCCAGAGGAGCACCCTCGTAGGGTGTGTGGAGGAAAGACTTGGAAAGCTTCAGTAGCCGCAGGCTTCAGCCTGCGATAGAAACGCAACCTAAAAGTTACGGCTACATTAGGAGAGGAGACTTAATGCACTTGCTAACTCTAGTACTTGCGGCTCTTGTTTTTCTGAACTCTTCTGTACAGGGGGCAGAGTACAAGCTCTCAGGGACGTTTCATGTGGCCGTTAAAGACCCCTCCGGGCTTATCTATGACCCCATCCACGATTCCCTCTGGACGGTACGGGACCACGGGAGCGGTCTAGCCGAGAAGTTGATAGGTGGCGGGGGCGGTTTATTTGAGATAGACAAAAAGGGGAAGGTCTTAAAGAAGATGCCCTTAAAGGCCTCTAATGACCTGGAGGGCATTGCTTACAGGGCTGATACCGACACCTTCCTCCTGGCAGAGGAGAGGAGGCGGGAGGTGGTGGAGATAGATAGGGCAGGCAAGGCCCTCAGGACCATCAAAGTGCCCATAAAATGGGGCTACCGGGACTTAAATCACGGTATAGAGGGCGTAGCCTACGACCCCAGGAGTAAGAGTATTTTTGTGGCCAATGAAAAGTACCCAACGCAGGTAATGGAACTTACGGAAGATGGCAATATCGTGAACTCCTTTGAGGTCATTGAGGCAAGCAACATCTCGGACCTTTATTACGATGCTACTACCGACAGGCTCTTGGTGTTGAGCCACGAGAATATCCTCCTGGAATTTACCAGAAAAGGCCAGCTCATAAAGACCTTTCCTGTAGAGGCTGACAGGGCAGAGGGCATTACCAAGGATAGTAGGGGGTATCTCTATATTATCTGCGAGGCCACCAGCACCCTCTACGTCTATGCCCCGGAGGTGATACCTACCTCCGCACCAGTGCCAGTAACGCCTCAGGCGGCGACGGAGAAGGCAGTGAATAAGGGCACGCCACAGCGTGCCCCTACCAAGCCCAAGTCGGCAGGGAGTAAGAAGTAGGCAGGGACTAGGGAGTAGGGAGTAGTAAAAGATTGCTAACCCC
>JASEHG010000180.1 GCA_030018855.1 Candidatus Brocadiaceae bacterium | reverse complement strand
GCCTATGGAGGGGAGGGTACTGATGTGGCCGAATCTGTCCGGCAGGCCAATGACGGTGGGTATATAGTAACCGGTCGGACAAAGTCCTTTGGGGCTGTAGGGTATGACCTTTGGGTCTTGAAGCTCAGGCCCGATGGGGACATTGAGTGGCAGAAGACCTATGGGGGAGTTAACCAGGACGATGCCCATTCTGTCCAGCAGACCATAGATGGAGGCTACGTAGTGGCCGGCGAGGCAGGCGAGAGACCAGCGGACATTTCGTGGGCAGATGCCTGGGTATTGAAGCTTGGGCCTGATGGGACTGTGGAGTGGCAGAAGACCTATGGGGGAGTTGACCACGAAACTGCCAGGTCTATCCAGCAGACCCGTGAGAGGGGCTACGTTGTAGCTGGTTCCACAGGGTCTTTTCTCAGCAAAGGTTCACCTGGCCTGTGGGTCTTGAAGCTCAAACCAGACGGCTCTATAGGCCCGTCTTGCGACTTTATAAGGGACACAAGTATTTCTGGGAAAGACAGCAGTGCAACGGCCAAGACCACCAGTGTAAGCCCCAAAGATAGTGGGGCAAGGCCTCAGGACTCCCAGGCAACTACCCAAAATACAAATGCTTTAACCCGCTTCCTGTGCCCCTAAACGTTGGCCTCCTTAAGCCCAAGCCTTTGGCTCTATCTCGGCTATAACCTGTCCTACTTCCACGTCTTCTCCCACAAAAGCCAATATTAAGAGACGGCCTGCGCGAGGGGCGTAGACGTTTTCGTCTGATGCGCCCGCCTTACCCTCAATAAAGCAGAGGCGTTCATTATCTTCTACTTCTAAGAGATCCGTCCACCATCGTATTTGGCCATATGTACGAGAGCGGACCTGCGTCCTCAACATCTTCCTGGGTAGTTCCTCCAGGCTAGACATGAACGATTTCAAGAGGTCTTCCATTGCCCTTAATTTTTGGACGATTACCGCTTCATAATCTGCTTCTCTTTGTGTCATCGCCTATCTCCTTACTAAACCCCATACCTCTTATAAAGCTCCAGCACCTGTCTAATCTCCTGTGGAAGCTGGGAGACGAAGGAGGTACCCTCGCTACTGGCCACGCCCAGCCTCTCCTTGCCCCTGTCGTAGTACTTCAGGGCTACCAGCTCAATACAGGCCTGTGCTATGTCCTTTGGGATGGTGGCATAGCCTGCCGTGTACTGGAGTCTTACGTTCTTCTTCCCCCTGGGGAAGACGCCTGACTTGAGCTTGAGGAGTCCCAGGGGGGCGTAGAGGACAAAACTTGCGGAGTCCTTGACCACCCCATCCACCTCCAGGGAGTTTACTGAGATGACGGGGAACTGGCGGCTGAGGAGGGTCTCTGTCCCATCCCCATCTATGTACTCATCGTAGCTCCCCTGGGGGAAAATCCTCCCACAGTAGGAGTGGATAAAGTCCGTGGCCCAGTCCAGGAGTCGGGTGAGGAGGCTGTCCTCCCCGGTACCTGTGAGACCCAGGTATTCCTTTACCGTTGATAGGGTAGTTAGAGACATCACTTTCCTCCATCCGCCTGAGGCGGAGCGGATTTATTCAACTTTGCCTTTTTGATGGTCTGGCCTTGCTTGACCATCTTGTTCTTATAGTCCTTATGCATATTTATTACCTCTCATGAACCACAGGGGTTGGAAGGGGCTAGTAGGGGCAATTCATGAATTGCCCCTACCCCCTAATCCCTAGTTACGGTCTTACGCCCGTTACCTTGCAGAAGACCTCCGGGGTCCTCAGGGCGAAGTCCAGACGGCTTATGGCACGGATCCAGCTCTGGTAGTACTCAAAGGCAGTACCAGACTGGTCTATGGCGAACTCCATACCCAGCCGTTCCCCGATGATGGCCTCGTCAAACTGCCCCAGTAGCATATAGGAGCAATCCGTAGAGGTACCTACGGTGAGGTTGATGGGAAGCTGGGTGGTGAGAAAGACGGGGATACCCACCAGACTATCGGGCTCCCTGAGGCTGGGGCTCAGGGTATAGATGTAGTGGCCCTGAGAGTCCTTAATCTTCCGGAGGGTGTTCTTGGTCCTCGGGTGCATAATCCAGGCCGAGGCCATCCCATTGTTCTTCTCTACCTGGTAGAGGGCGTCATAGATGGTATCAAAGGTGGGGGTACCACCGTTGACCCCCAGACTCACCTCGTTCACGTTAGAGGTGTTGAGGAGTCCCCTGGGCTCGTTACCCGTACCCGAGCCCTGTAAAAAGGCCAGGTCCTCGGCCAGGGCTATGGTCTTAGCCACATCCCTTCGGATGGCCGCCTCGGCTGCCCCTGAGCTATCGGCCAGGAGCTGGTTAGAGACCTTCACCATGGCCGCCAGGACCTTGGCCACTAGTTGCACCTGGGCAAAGGTGGGGTCTGTGGCAGGTATCTGGGTGTTCTCTCCCAGCCAGTAGGCCGTTGCACCGCCTGAGACCCTGGGGATGTTCAGCGTGTCGGTGGCCATCGGATAGACGGTGGCCCCCGCCCCGCGTATCACCGACCGGGCGGTAATCCTGTCCTTTACCTCTCTTACGTATTCCTCGGGGACCAAGTAACCCCCGGCGGGGCCGGTGGCCTCTCCAAGGGCCTTCTTCTCTACACGGGCCCCCGTCCAGTCCTTGGTGCTAAGGGCCTTGAAGAGTCGTCCCAGGCTGAACCCCTCGGGGCTATCCGGAGCGGACTCCCCTCCGGCGAACTCCAGCTTCCTGGTCAGGGGTTTTCCAGGCAGGTAGGTAGATGCGGCCTCCTGCACCTTTCCCTTTACCACCTCCTCAATCCGGGTGGCTAGACCCTCCTTGTGTTTCTCCAGACAATCGGGCATCCCTTTAAGTGCCTTCTCCAAAGCCTCTACTCTTTCCAACATTTCCTTGTTCATTCAATTACCTCCTTGTGTATGTAAGACTTGTCACCCTGAGCGGAATTGCCTGGTAGGGGCACGTTGCAACGTGCCCCTACATTGAGATTCTTCGCTTCCCCTTCTCCGCCTAAGGCGGATTCGGCTCACTCAGAATGACATCACCAAAGATATTTTTTGGGGTGGTAAGGGGCACAGCCCCCTTACACCAGTTGATGAAGAATAAAATCAACATCATCTCCGTGCACCTCACAAAGATTCCTCCATCGCCCTTTCCACCAGGGTCACCACCTCTTCCTGGGAGAGGGTGGCCTGAGCCTGAAGCTCCTGTGCCCCCTTCAGGAGGAGTTCCAGCCTCACCAGGGCCTCCCTTCCCGCTTCCGCCTCTGCTGAGACACTAGCCAGGTCTTCCAGTACCCTCACCTCTTCCCGTCCCAGGAGTCCCTTCTTCTGAGCCTCGGCCAGGGCCTTGGGGTGGGTGGGGATAGGAACGACAGAGATTTCCACCAATTCGTGCCGCCTGAAAAGCCTGCCCCCTTGCCCATCCCCTGAGGCAGATTTCCTGTCATCCCAGAGTTTCGGGATAAAACCTACGGAGAAGCTCCTGAGGTACCCACCCCGATAAAGCTGATATATGGTGTCGGCAAAGGGATACTCCTTGCGGCTGGGGAACTGGGCCCTGAACCTCAGCCCCTTCTGAGAGACCCCAATCTCCAGTGCCCTGGCCACCGGGGGCTGGTCGTACTTGTGGGCAAAGAGGATGACCGGGTTTTTCCTGTAATTCTCCAGTTCCCACCCCTCCGCCAGTATTACGTCACCCTCTCTATCCGGCTCCTCCATACTGGCCACTGCCCACAGGGTCCTGTCTCCATCCGAGGCGGACTCCTGGTCTAGTACCTCGGCCTGAAAGGCCTTGTATAAGGCGGTAGCGCCACTCTGGTGAGATCCGCCTAAGGCGGACTGCCCTGCGGGGAGTGGTCCTGCCACCCCTGGTGTCTTGGTAGTAGGCATCGTATCCTTTTCCTCTCGTAGAACCCGTATAAGCCGTAAAAACAAAAAGGCCCAAAGGATGGCATTATGGAGTCCATTGACTGTGTCAATGGACTATACCAGCGACACAGTCGCTGGACTCCAAAGTACCAACTCCTTCGGGCCTCTTGGAATCAGTCCACCGTAGGGGCACGTTGCAACGTGCCCCTACAACAGACTGAACCTTCGGTTACCGTTTTTGTACCGCAGGTCGTGCC